>DLQL01000110.1:25775-26093 GCA_002477565.1 Flavobacteriaceae bacterium UBA7433 | reverse complement strand
AGGAACGGTGATGTTTTCATTAGGGCTGTCGTAATTTCCTCCGACATTGCTTGTAAATTGTCCGATAGGGTAGGTGACCGGTCTTCCAGTTTGGTAGACGAAGTTGCTGCCAAACCGCCATTTTTTTGAGGCTTCATAACTAGCTGTAATGGACAGATCGTGGGTTTTGTCATAGGGAGCTTTGTACCAAGCCCCGTTGTTGATTCCGGTAGCTTCTGGCGTTGTTCCTTGTACTTGCTGTTCGGTATTGGAAAGGGTATAGCTAATCCATCCTTTTAGCTTTCCCGCGTTCTTTTTTAAGGAAACTTCCAGTCCATA
>DLQL01000110.1:0-25750 GCA_002477565.1 Flavobacteriaceae bacterium UBA7433 | reverse complement strand
AGATTTCCCTGCCAATAGGATGGTTTCTATTTTTTCTTGAGCAATGAGGTCAGCACCGTTGCGGTAATCCAGCCTGTTTTGAACTTTTTTGTAATAGATTTCTGTTTCAAGGGCATAGGTTTCCCCTTTGAGGTTTTTGTAATATCCGAGTGCAAATTGATCGGCTATTTGGGGTTTGATGAATTTTCCACTGGGGGCCCAAACGTCCAAGGGAGCAGCAGATACGGTGTTGGAAATCAAATGAATGTATTGAAACGTTCGGTTGTAGTTTGCTTTGAAAGCATTGTTTTCATTGGCTTTGTATGAAATAGCAAAGCGAGGCTCCAGACCGTGGAAACGTTTGAGTACTTTGTTTTTTGAGTAGCGGGTACTGCCGGTGACTGTTCCTTCTTTGTAGATACCCAGACTGGGGTCAAATGCAACCGGTTCGTTGTCTTTGTAGGAATACATACTTTGTCCTCCCATTCTGTAGAAAAAACTAGTTCTCAATCCGTAATTAACGGCTATTTTTTCTGAGAGTGTTTGTTCGGCTTCTATGTAAAGCGCAGGTTCATACGCATATTTTTGCTCTAGTTTTTCATAATTTACTGCGGAGTTTTCTTTGCTGGGTCTTATGACTCCTGGGTTGAAGTGGTAATAGATTCCTCCCAAGCCATAAGACAATTTGAATGTTTCGGAATCGTAGTATTTGAAATCGTACTTGAGTTGAAAATTTTTGATTCCAGAATCCCAATCCATTCCGATAAAGTCCAGGTTTAAAAAGTAGTTGTATTCACTGTAAATCAAGGACAAATTTGAAAATAATTGGTCCGAAAACAAGTGGTTCCAACGCGCGTTGAAGGTTGAGTTTCCATAGGAATTCACAAACAAATTAGAGATGTTAAAAGCGTCTCTTCCAAAATAGCCTGAAAAATAAAGTTTGTTGTTGGCATCCAGGTCAAAATTTAATTTTGCGTTTAGGTCGTAAAACGACAATTCGTTTTCTTTGGTATCGGGATTGAGTTTTAAAAACACATTGACATAGGAACTACGTCCGGCAAGTAAAAAGGAGCTTTTGTTCTTTTTGATGGGGCCCTCCACCATCAAGCGGCTAGAGATTAGTCCGATGCCACCTGTGAGGTGAGTTTCCTTTTTGTTCCCGTCTTTTTGGTGAATGTCAAGTACCGAAGCAACCCGCCCTCCGTATTTTGCAGGAATGCCTCCCTTGTACAATTTGATGTCTTTGACCGCATCTGCATTGAAGATAGAAAAATAACCAAAAAAATGAGAAGAACTGTACAAGGTGGCTTCGTCCAAAAGAATCAAATTTTGATCTTCCGCCCCTCCACGAACATTGAACCCCGATGCACCTTCACCGGCACTGGTGACTCCCGGTAAGAGCTGAATGGATTTGATGATGTCAACTTCTCCCAAAACGACGGGCATTTCTTTGATCGTGCTTACCTTTACCTTGTGGACGCTCATTTCTGGGCGTTTCAAACTGATGCGCGTGCTGTTGGCATTGACCACAACTTCGTCTATCTCTTCGCTTTGGGTTTCCAAACTGAAGTTGAGTTTGGTGTCTTTGTTTAAAAGGACCTGCTTTGCAATGGTTTTGTAGCCCAAATAGCTAATTTCTATGGTGTAGGTGCCTTCTTCTAACGTGATGGAGTAAAAGCCATACCCATTGGTATTGGTTCCTTTAGACAATTCTGGAAAAATAATGTTCACACCGATCAAGGTTTCCTCACTGACTTGTTCTGAAACGATGCCACTAATGGTAAAAACCTTTTGAGCAAAAGAGTGGGTGCTGAGCAACAAAAAAAGAATTGGAGCTAAGAATTGCTTTGTCATTGTTTAATTTTTTGGGAGATGTTTTAAACAAAACTAATCATTCTCATTGTAGCAACAAAAAAAACCTCCAAAATAATGAAGGTCTTTTGAGTTTTTGTAGGAAGTGTTTTTGTCTATTTTTTGATAGCGTCTAACGCTTTGTTGAAAATAGCACTTGAACGCATCGCGTGAGACACTTTTTTAGGATCTGGATAGTAATACCCACCCAAGTCAAGAGCAACACTCTGTGAGGTGCTGAGTTCGTCCAAAATAGCACGTTCGTTGTTTGAAAGTTCTTTTGCCACTGGGGTAAATGTTGCTTTCAATTCGAGGTCTTCTGATTGGTTTGCCAGTGCTTGTGCCCAGTAAAGTGCCAAATAAAAGTGACTTCCTCTGTTGTCCAGCTCTCCAGTTTTTCGTGAGGGTGACTTGTCTTTGTTCAAAAATTGAGTATTGGCTTCGTTCAATGTTTTGGACAGGATGCGTGCTTTTGGGTTGTTTGTTTTGATTCCCAAATCTTCCAAAGAAACAGAAAGGGCTAAAAATTCACCTAAGGAATCCCAACGCAGGTGTCCTTCTTCGACAAATTGCTGAACGTGTTTTGGTGCAGATCCACCGGCACCTGTTTCAAACAAGCCTCCGCCGTTCATCAATGGCACAATGGAAAGCATCTTTGCAGAAGTCCCAAGTTCTAAAATAGGGAACAAATCTGTCAAATAATCCCGCAATACATTTCCGGTAACCGAAATGGTGTCTTCCCCTTTTTTAAGCCTCTCCAATGTTTTTTTGGTGGCATCAATTGGAGAAAGTATGGAGATGTCCAATTCGCTAGTTTCGTGATTAGGCAAGTATGTGTTTACTTTTTTGATCAATTCTGCATCGTGAGCTCTGTTGATGTCGAGCCAAAAGATGGCAGGTGTTTGGGATGCTTTGGCTCTTGTAACCGCTAGCTTTACCCAGTCTTGGATTGGGGCGTCTTTTACTTGACACGCTCTAAATATGTCTCCTGCTTCCACAGTTTGTTCCATCAGTACAGCACCTGATTCGTCGGTGATTTTGACCGTTCCATCTACAGCAATTCGAAAGGTCTTGTCGTGGGAACCGTATTCTTCCGCCTTTTGCGCCATCAATCCGACATTGGGAACCGTTCCCATAGTGGTGGGGTCAAAGGCCCCATGTTTTTTGCAAAAATTGATGGTTTCTTGGTAGATACCAGCATAGCTACGGTCTGGAATCAAGGCTTTGGTGTCTTGTGACTTGCCTTCGGCATTCCACATCTGGCCAGAGTTTCGAATCATCGCAGGCATGGAAGCATCAATGATGATGTCACTTGGTACATGCAGGTTGGTGATTCCTTGATCCGAATTGACCATGGCCAATGCAGGACTGTTTTGGTAGACCTGGTCAATGGCATTTTTAATTTCTTCTTGTGCTTCGTTGGAGAGCGTTTTGATTTTGTTGTAGACATCGCCCAATCCATTGTTGGCAGAGATTCCTAATTCTTTGAAGGTCGCGGCGTATTTTTCAAATATATCTTTGAAGAACACTTCTACGATGGCGCCAAAGATGATTGGGTCGGAGACTTTCATCATTGTCGCTTTCATGTGGACTGACAAGAGGACCTCTTTGGCTTTTGCATCTACAATTTCTTTAGCGACATAGGTTTTTAGTTTTTGAATACTCAACACAGCGCTGTCAAAAATTTCACCTTTCAGGACGGGGATCGAGGTTTTTAATGTGCTCTTGGATCCGTCATTTCCAAACAACTCAATGGAGAGGTTTCCTGCTTTTTTGAGCGTTGTGGATTTTTCACTGCTGTAGAAGTCCCCTTCTTGCATGCTTGCCACGTGGGTCTTGGAATCATTTTTCCAAGCGCCCATGCTGTGTGGATTGTTTTTTGCATAAATTTTTACAGGTCCAGCAACCCTGCGGTCAGAATTCCCTTCTCTTAGAACGGGGTTTACGGCAGATCCTAAAACCTTTGCGTACCTGTCTCTGATTGCTTTTTCAGTATCTGTTTTCGGTGCTTCGGGAAAATCGGGGATTTCATAGCCATTTGCCTGCAATTCTGCAATGGCCGCTTTCAACTGTGGTATTGAAGCACTGATGTTCGGCAATTTGATGATGTTGGCTTGCGCTGTTTTCGCCAAAGCTCCTAGCTCAGATAGTGCGTCGGGTACTTTTTGTGCTTCTTTTAGGTGTTCGGAAAAGTTGGCCAAAATTCTTGCGGCAAGCGAAATGTTTTTCCGGGTGATTTCAATGCTTGCTGTCTTTGCAAAGCTCTCTACGATAGGCAAAAAAGAATAGGTTGCCAATGCAGGTGCTTCGTCTGTTATTGTATAAACAATCTGAGATGATTTTGTTGTCATAAGTGTTGTGAAATTAAGAGGTCTTTAAGACGCTTTTGCCGACTTTGATTTGGTTTTATGAGATTCCAATTGTTTGCAAAGAGAAGTAAACGTTAAGGTTCTCTTTGTCCTATGAATAAACGCAGGAATAAATCTGCATTAAGACAGCGCAAATGTAGTAAATTCCGTTATATTTTTAAGATTTAAAATATCAGAAATTTAGGGGGGTTTTTGTCAATACCCTAAAAATGAGAGTGGCTTTTTTTTTATCCATCAAATTCTGTTAAAAAACAGACACTTTTTAAAGTTATTTTTTGTTGAGAACAGGTTGCAAATAAGAAATCCCGATTGCACATTGCAATCGGGATTTTTGATACATTTTGAAAGTCCGTGTAACTTAGTTCCGACGCACTTCCTTGATTCTTGCTTTTTTACCAGTAAGATCTCTAAAGTAGAAAATACGAGCTCTTCTGACCTTTCCTTGTTTGTTTACTTCGATTTTCTGAATGGCAGGTAAGTTGATTGGGAAGATACGCTCTACTCCAATAGTTCCTGACATTTTTCGAATCGTGAACGTTTCAGAGGTTCCGGCACCTCTTCTTTGAATGACAACACCTCTAAAAAACTGAGTACGTGTTTTTTGTCCTTCTTTAATTTCATAATACACGGTAATCGTGTCTCCAGATTGGAAGTCTGGAAATTCATTTTTTGCTACAAATTCACTTTGTACAAAATCAATTAAATTAGCCATTTCTTTTAATTTTAATGGGATTTCGTCAAATCAACATTCACGATTTTCGTCAGCGGTTGATTTTGAGGTTGCAAACTTACGACTTTTTTTAAAACATCAACAGTGTTTTATTGTTTTTTTGGCTGGTAGTTTTTGCAATGAAAAACCCAAAATTTACGAATTTCTCGTTGCCCTCTTTTGACGATGATTGGATCCAATTGCGTGACCTCAGCGAAATAGAGTTCCAATTCTTTAGGGGTGCTTTTGCGTTTTTTATTGTTTTTAAAACGCTTGTCAGAGTCAATAAACAACCCATCTTTTCCAGCGAGGAGAGTTAGGTTGTCCCCCAAGTAATCAAACTGCAAAGCCGGTTTGTAAAGAATGTTTTGGGCGTATATTTTTTGGTCGAGGTAAAACGACAATGCGGCACTTGTTTTGTAGTTGTCGTCAGAAAACACAAAACTGTTCGGGTGTGCTTCTTGAAGTTTTATCGTCTCTTGCGCCAAGGATTTCCAACCCACCCAGGTGTCGTCACTTTTTATAGGGACGGCATAGGTCAAAATCTCGATAGCGACAATCAGATGAAATGCAATGGAAAAACCCAAATGAATTTTGACTTGTTTTTTTGAGATAAGATGGCTGCATAAAATGATTCCGGTGATGTAAGAAGGGAGCATCCAATTCATTTTGACCCAATAAATAGGCGTGATCAAAAAGAATCCAAAAAATGTTGGAATAAAAAACGCCAAGAGAAACAAGGTGCTGTCAGAGGGAGTTTTAAATTTCAACAATAAATTTCGCAGGTATTTGAAACCTATTTTCACAAAGGCAATCAACAGTATTGGCAACAAGAGGAAAAGTTGGTGGCCAATCGCTCCAAAAAAGTAACTGGGAGAAATTTTGAACCGAGTGATGCTTCCCGTTCTTTCTGAAGATTGGAAAAGAAAAGAAGCAAAGTCGTGTTGGTAGTTCCAGTACCAAACGGGGAAGGTGACACCTGCTCCAATCAAAAGACACGACAGCAGCCAGGGAGAAAACAATTCTTTTCTATACTTTTTGGAAAAGCACAAAAAGCCCAAGAGTCCTATCGGCAATAACAATGCCGTGTACTTGCTGTTGAAAGCAAGTCCCATCAAAAGGCCTCCCAACAGCCAATGCAGTTTCTTCTCTTTGAAAATGGCCAAGTACAAGCTGTTGATTGACAAGGTCCAAAACAACAGCAAAGGCACATCCGGAGTGGAGTTGAAGCTGAGTACAGAAACAAAAAGAGTCGATCCGGTCAAGACCAGCGCACGCAACTGTTTGTGTTTGGGAAGAAAATTCCCTGCAAGCTGGTAGAAACTGAACAAAGTAAAGGAGCTGACCACAAAATCGGCGAGTTTGACCACAAAGACTGTTTTTCCGAACAGTTCAGTAAAAATGCGCAAGATATATCCAATCATTCCCGGATGGTCAAAATAAGAAAGCGCTAAGTTTTCTCCATAAAAATGGTAGTACGCATCTTGAGGCATCAAACCAAAAAACGGCAACAATATCAGTCGAAACAATTGAAAACCGAGGACAATTGCAATTTCGGGATGTTTATTGAATGGACTAAAGTGTTCTTTTTTCAAGGGGAGATGGGGATTGTTTTTCTGTTAAATTAAAGTAGGATTAGGATGCGAATTTCAATCATCGAACAATTCGGGTTTGATGTTTTTGGTCCTTTCATAAGCTTTTTGTGTCCTCCATTCATCAATTTTCGGAAAGTTTCCGGAGAGGAGTATTTCGGGAACAGCATGCCCCTTGTATTCCGAAGGCCTCGTATAGACGGGAGGAGCGAGCAGTCCGTCTTGAAAAGAATCGGTCAAGGCAGAGGTTTCGTCTCCCAAAACTCCTGGGATCAAACGGATGACACTGTCGCACAGGACGGCAGCACCCAATTCTCCACCACTCAAAACATAATCTCCGATGGAAATTTCTTTGGTGACGTAATGGTCTCGCACACGTTGGTCCACACCTTTGTAGTGGCCGCAAAGAATGAGGATGTTTTCTTTTAAGGACAAGGTGTTGGCGGTTTTTTGATTCAGGATCGGGGCATCAGGTGTCATGTAGATGACTTCGTCATAGGTTCTTTCTGCTTTGAGTTGGGCAATGCATTTGTCGATCGGTTCAATCATCAAAACCATTCCTGCGCCTCCTCCAAATTGGTAGTCATCAATTTTTTGATAGCTGTTGTTTGCGAAGTCTCTCAGGTTGTGAAAGTGTACTTCTGCCAATCCTTTTTGGATGGCTCTTTTTAAGATAGAATGTTCAAAAGGACTTTGAATCAATTCCGGTGATACAGTGATGATGTCAATTCTCATAGAGCAAAGGTACAGAAAATCCTTTTTGATGAACACGCTCTTTTTATAAAATGAGTGGTGAGACAATAAGGATGAAGATGGGTTTCAAAGAAGGGATTTGGTCATTCGATCGTTATCAAAAATATCTTTTTTCAATTCGTTCGATGAGAAACCTTTTTCAGCAAGCATGGCTAGCATCTCCTTTCCGAGGTATTGGTTGATTTCAAAATACAACTTGCCATGGGGTTTGAGGTGACTCAGCGCCAAGTAAGAAATTTTGTCGTAAAAAACAAGAGGGCTATCGTCTGCTACGAAAAGAGCTGTGGAAGGTTCGTGGACTAAGACATTGTTTTTGAGTTCTTTTTTTTCGAGCATTCGGACATAAGGAGGGTTGCTAACAATCACATCAAAGGAGGAGGGCAAGCTGTCCGTTGTGAGAATGTCTTGTGTTGCAAAACGAATGTCGACTTGGTTCAAGGTGGCATTTTTTTTAGCCGTTTGTAGGGCTGCTTCTGAGATGTCCAGCGCCCAGACAGTCGCTTTGGTTAGGTTTTTGGCAAGTGCAATGGCAATACAGCCACTTCCCGTGCCAATGTCTAAGATGTTGATATCGACTTTGTCGCCGAGGTCTTCAAGAATCCAGCTCACCAGCTCTTCGGTCTCTGGTCTGGGAATCAATACGCTGTTGTTTACGTAAAAAGGCAAGCCGTAAAACCACGTTTTTCCGATGATGTATTGAACAGGAACCTCTTCCTTTAGCAATTGAAGGGCTTTTTTGAAAAAAGCAAGTGATGTTTCTTTCAATTCAAAATTGGGTTGCAGTGCGCGATCTACGCGTGTCAAACTCAATTTGTACTCCGTTAACAAATTGAAAAAAGAATCGATTTCTGTTTTTGGATACTGTGTTTCCAATTGAGAATTGAATTCAGATTTGAGTTGCAAGAGTTTCATACTACAAAAATACTCTAAGAAACGAGAAATTAAAAATTTAGTTTTCAATAAAAATTTTTTTTCTTCAATCGGCAATGTCCTTGTGACTCTCGGACTTTCGGCTTACTTTTGTTTTTGTGAATACACAAGAGATATACATGCGGCGTTGTATCGAGTTGGCACAGAAAGGGCTCGGTTTGTCAAGGCCCAATCCTTCTGTGGGCTGTGTCATTGTTTGGCAGGGCCAACTCATTGGAGAGGGATTTACCAGTGCTTATGAAGGCGCCCATGCAGAAGTGAATGCAATCCATGCTGTGGCAGACAAATCCCTGTTATCTCAGGCTACGTTGTATGTGACCTTAGAGCCTTGTGCACATTTTGGAAAGACACCTCCTTGTGCAGATTTGATTGTAAAACACGCCATCCCCAATGTCGTTGTCGGTTGTTTGGATACCAATGTTGAGGTGGCTGGAAAAGGAGTCCAACGTTTGTTGGCAGCAGGATGTGATGTTGTCGTCGGGGTTTTGGAGCAAGAATGCCGAGAACAACATCGGCGTTTCTTTACTTTTCAAAATCTACAACGTCCTTACATCGTTCTAAAGTGGGCGGAGACCCTTGACGGTTTTATAGCTCCGGAATCCAAAGATGGGAGGCGTCCTGTTTGGATTAGCAATGCAGAATCACAGCAATTGGTTCACAAATGGCGAGGAGAAGAACAAGCCATCTTAGTAGGGACACAAACTGTGCTTGCAGACAACCCCAAATTGACTCTTCGCACTTGGTCGGGTAACAACCCCCTTCGTGTGGTGTTGGATCGCGGTATGCGAATCCCTGAGGATTTCGAAGTTTTAGACGACAGGACTCCAACAGGGATTTTGGTGGATGTCACCTGCAAAAAAATGCCAAAAGATCAAAAGCACACCCGTTATTTTAAAATCGATTTCAGTCAAGAGTTGGCTTCTCAGATTTGTGAGGTATTGTTCCGTTTGAAAGTGCAGTCTGTTTTTGTTGAAGGGGGGAAGCAAACACTTCAGACCTTTATCGATGCTGGTCTTTGGGACGAAGCACGGGTTTTTGTGGGATCACAGACTTTTGGTTCGGGCGTCGAAGCTCCCAAACTCGGGGCAGCTCTTTTTGAAAAACACCTGATCAAAGATACGCAATTGCACTTGTATCGAAATCCCAGTCACCAAGTGTGATGAAGGATGTTGATCGGTACCACACACTTTCCAAACCCTCTTTAGAATTTGTTTGTAAAGAAAAAGGCAGCAAGTTTGTTGGTTATGCCTTTCCTGTAACTTCTGAAACAGCGATCAAAGATTCCATTGCTGCTGTAAAAAAGATCCATCCAAAAGCGAGGCATATTTGTTTTGCTTGGAAGCTAGGTGTGGAAAGGGTTGTTTTTCGAACCAATGATGATGGGGAACCAAACAATTCTGCAGGACATTCGATTTATGGGCAAATTTTGTCTGCAAACTTGACGAATGTCTTGGTACTTGTAGTGCGTTATTTTGGCGGTGTCAAACTCGGTGTCGGAGGTTTGATCCGTGCCTACAAAAAAACAGCACAAGGTACCCTTCAAAATTCAACAATCTCTGAGCGCTTTCTCGAAGAGACTTTGGAGGTTGTTTTTGACTACCCAAATTGGGGCAAGGTGCTGCAAATTGTGAAGCAAAAAAAAATGGTGGTTCTAGAGAAAAAAACACAGCTGAAATGCCACCTCATTTTGTCCGTCAAAAAGTCCGAATTTGATGCGCTAAAAAGTTTCTTAGAAAAACAGCCTTTTTTATCTTGTAAATGAGTCTGTTTATCAACAAATCAAAATAAATTCAAAGAGGTTTTTTTAAAAAAAAAGGCGTCATTTTTTTGAGTAGATTTTCGGGGATTTTTACAGGACTTTTTTTGTGAGTGTCAACAAAGACCAACGTCGTGTTTCCTGTGGTGATGAGTTCGCCTTCTTCGTTGTAGAGTTTGTATTCAAATAAAATCCTCGCAGTTGGGAGGCTTTTTAAATAGGTCTTTAAAGTAATCTTGTCGTCGTAGCGTGCAGGCTTTAAAAACCTAGTGTTAATTGAGTATACAGGAAGTATGAGTCCTTCTTCTTCCATTTTTTTATAAGAGATGCCAAGCGTTCTCAACAATTCGATTCTTCCCATTTCAAAATACAATGGGTAGTTTCCGTGATGTGCATAACCCATTTGATCTGTTTCACCGTATCGAATTCTAAAGTCAATTTTATTTTCAATCATTTGTCAAGTTTTTCGAAAGCCATTGTACGTAAAAAATAAGTAAGAACCAATAGCAATTAAATTTTTTTTTACTAAAAAATATTCACACATTTGTAGAACCAAAATAACCGATGGGAAACGGTCATTTTACACACCTCTTTATTTCAATTAAATTACGTCATCTAAACAATGAATGAACTCGCTATTACGGTTTGGGAAAAGTGTCTCTCTTTTATAGAAGATAACATCAAACCGCAGGCATACAAAACTTGGTTTGAACCCATCAAACCGATACGTGTTTCCGGAGAAATTTTAACCGTCCAAGTCCCGAGTAAATTTTTTTACGAATGGTTGGAAGAACATTACATCAAATTGCTACGTGTGGCACTCGTCAGAGAGCTGGGAAAAGACGCGAAATTGGTGTACGAGGTGAAGATGGAAAACACCTATAGCAGTAGCAGTCCACAAATCGTAAAAATCCCAAGTTCGAACAGAGCCCCTTTGAAAAGTCAAAATGCTTCCATTCCTTTGGAATTGAACAAAAGAGAACTTCGGAACCCTTTTGTGATTCCAGGTTTGCAGAAAGTCAAAATAGAATCCCAATTAAATCCAAGTTATAATTTTGACAGTTTTGTCGAAGGAGATTCCAATCGTTTGGCAAGATCAGCTGGAATGGCGGTCGCTAACAAACCGGGAGGGACCTCATTCAACCCCTTGTTGATATACGGAGGCGTAGGTTTGGGAAAAACGCATTTGGCACATGCCATCGGTGTTCAGATCAAAGACAAATACGCTGATAAGACGGTTCTGTATATTTCTTCTGAAAAATTCACACAGCAATACATTGATTCAGTCAAAGGAAACACACGCAATGATTTCATTCACTTTTATCAAATGATTGATGTGTTGATCATTGATGATGTACAGTTTCTCTCTGGTAAAACGGGCACTCAAGATGTTTTCTTTCACATTTTCAACCATTTGCACCAAAATGGAAAGCAGGTGATATTGACATCTGACAAAGCGCCTGTTGACATGCAAGACATCGAACAACGTTTGTTGTCGCGTTTCAAATGGGGGCTTTCAGCAGAGTTGCAAACTCCTGATTTTGAAACTAGAATTTCCATTCTTCAAAACAAACTTTTTAGAGATGGGGTAGAGATGCCCGACGAGATTGTGGAGTATGTTGCTCAAAACATCAAATCCAATGTTCGTGAACTCGAAGGCGTTTTGATTTCCATGATTGCTCAGGCTTCCTTCAATAAAAAAGAATTTACCATGAGTTTGGTAAAGCAAATTGTCGACAAATTTGTCAAAAACACCAAACGAGAGGTGTCCATTGAATACATTCAAAAAGTCGTGTCCAAATATTTTGATATGGACGTCGCAACGCTGCAATCCAAAACCCGCAAGCGTCACATTGTGCAAGCAAGGCAATTGGCCATGTTTTTTGCAAAACGCATGACCAAATCCTCTTTGGCGAGCATCGGTTCACAGATTGGAAAACGCGACCACGCAACTGTTTTACACGCTTGCAAGACGGTTGACAACTTGACTGAAACAGACAAGCAGTTCAAGAAATACGTCGAAGACTTGACCAACAAACTCACATTTTAAAGAGATGAAGCGTGTTTTGATGGTATGCCTCGGAAATATTTGCAGGTCACCACTGGCAGAAGGAATTCTTCAATCCAAAATAGCCGCTTCAGAGGTCTCTGTGGATTCTGCAGGAACTGCTTCCTATCATGTGGGAAATCTACCTGACCCTAGGTCTGTCGAAATCGCAAATCACTACAACATAGACATCACTGGCCAAAGAGCAAGGGCTTTTACTTCCCAAGACTTTTCAAATTTCGACCTGATTTATGCGATGGATCTTTCCAATTACAAGTACTTGCTTGGGCTTGCTAAAAACAAAACAGACCGCGCCAAAGTGCATTTGATTTTAAATGAATTGTTTCCCAATCAAAACAGAGAAGTGCCAGATCCCTATTACGGAGGAACGCAAGGTTTTGAAGAGGTATACCAACTTTTAGAAGCTGCTTGTTCTATGATTGCGATTAAATTAACCTGATAATTGTATGCGATGCGTATCGGAAAATTGTATTTGATTCCTACAACTCTTGGAGACACAGAACCTTTGGAGGTGATGCCTCTTTCAGTAAAAAAAGTAGTGGAAGAGATCGATTCTTTTATAGTAGAGAATGAAAAATCGGCACGTCGATTTGTCAAAAAAATTGCTCCAAAAAAATCCCAACCGGATTTGAAAATCATGTTGTTGGACAAATATGCAGACGCAATAGAAGTACGGCATTATTTGGACGATTGCGAAAAGGGAATTTCGGTTGGCATGCTGTCTGAAGCGGGAGTTCCTGCCATCGCGGACCCTGGTGCGGAACTGGTCAAACTCGCCCATCAAAAAGGAATTCAGGTTGTGCCACTGGTCGGACCGTCTTCTATTTTAATGGCCATGATGAGCTCGGGCATGAACGGTCAAAACTTTGCGTTTAACGGTTACCTCCCAATTGATAAATCCGAACGTAAAAAAGCGATCAAACGTTTGGAAAAAATCTCCAAAGAGACCAATCAATCACAGATTTTTATAGAAACACCTTATAGAAATGACAAAATGTTTGCTGATTTAAAAGCATATTTGTCCCCCAAAACACGTCTTTGTATTGCGGCTGATATCACGCTTTCAAGTGAGTATATCAAAACTTTGTTCATAGAGGAATGGCGACATGTCCAGCCTAATTTGCACAAAAGACCCGCGATTTTTATTCTTCACAATTAATTGAAAATGAGGGCTTGGCTAGCCTTTTTACACAGTACGTACCAGGTTTAGGAAAGTGAGGTCACTTTTGCCATCCGGTCAGCTTTGATCGCTGAGGTGTCGTAAGCTGCAAACAAGCGCAGGTAACTTTCAATGGATGTGCCAAAAGCGTCTTTGAATTTCATCGTTCCATGGCTGCGTAAAAACTTTTTTACATTTCCAGCGCCTCCAAGGTGAGCAGCTGCCAAGATTCCCGACTCGGTTATAAAAATACCATTGATGGTTTTTCCCTTACTACGGCGAATGTCTTTCCTTAAAATCCATTTGTTGACCGAGCACAGGGCTAAAAAAGCTTCTTCCTGCAATTCGGGAGTTTTTAGAAATGTACGAATGTTATAGATTTTAAAACGCTCTAAGGTGCTGCGTCCAAATTGATATTTGCCGAGATATCCGAGTTTGTTGACTGCTTTGTAATTGCCTTGCGACTCTTTAAAAGCCAATGCTTCTTTGAAGTGCTCAAAGTCGTTCTTTACATAAAGCGGACGAAAGGATGAAGTGCTTTCTTCTTCTGTCAATACCGTAGCAATGGCAAATTCGGGTTTTTTAGAAAACAATGTACTTGCGTGTAGTGTTGTCATCAATAGCCCAAAATAAACACATGCGAAACTCTTTATTCGGATAGATTTTCCATTGATTTTCATTTCGAATCTTTTTTTTGCGTGGCAAACCTACAACTTTTTATTTGAAATAGCCGTTGCAGTTTTTCAAATTGGTTGGTTTGTTTTTGAAATGCAGAGCACTCACGGTGTTCGTTTCATTTCCAATGTGTATTTTTGACCATTGTGAATTCATCGTTAAAATTACAATTATGAAACAATTGTTAATCGCCAGTTCTTCAAGCATTCATGGAAGTGGTTATTTGGAATACCTTCAGCCCGCACTCGAAGTTTTTTTTAAGGGTGTCAAAAACATTCTGTTCCTCCCTTATGCACGTCCTCAAGGCATTTCTTTCGATGCGTATACAGAGATTGCACAGCAGGGATTTGATTTTATGGGAATCAAGGTGACCGGTATTCACAGTTTTGACGATCCCATTTTGGCTATTGAAAAAGCAGAAGCTGTTTTTGTAGGCGGTGGCAATACTTTTGTTTTGGTTGCTACACTGTATCAAAAAGGGCTTATGACACCCTTAAAGGAGGCAATAGAAGCAGGACTTCTCTTTTTGGGGACAAGTGCGGGCAGTAATATTTGTGGTCCGACCATGCAAACCACCAACGACATGCCGATTGTGGACCCTGCTTCTTTGAAAACTTTGGGAAGCATCCCCTTCAATATCAATGCGCATTATTTAGATCCCGACCCTACTGCTACCCACAGAGGTGAATCGAGAGGAACTCGGATTCAAGAATTCCATGTGTTTAATGAATTGGCTGTGTTGGGTCTAAGAGAAGGGAGTTGGTTGCAAGTTACTGGCAATTCCATTGTTCTCAAAGGAAAGCATCGAGCAGTTCTGTTGCAAAAGGGAAAAGATCGAATCGAATGCAGTAGCGAAACTGACTTTTCTTTTTTAAGATAGCTTTGTTACTCGGTAATGGGAGCAGGGATTTTGCCTGCTTGTTCAGTAAGAAACTCGGTCCGTTATTTTCAAACCGTATCCCGTCATGCCTACCCTTTTCTTAAGACCTTCTGAATTGGAAATCAATTTCAAATTGTAAATGTCCAAATCGTGTAAAATTTGCGCACCGATTCCAAAATCCTTTTCGTCCATGTTATTGGATTTTTGTTGCGGGCTTTTTTGGTTGTTTTTGTTTTTCAATGTTTGCAAGCGCTTTTTCAAATTGAAGGATTGTACCTCTTGATTGATAAATACCAAGGCGCCTTTTCCTTCTTTTTCAATCAGTTGGAAAATTCTGTGCAATTTTTCATCAATATTGTATTGAAGCGTACCTAAAATATCGTTGCCAAAAGAATTGGGTGTTACTTTGACCAATACAGCTTCTTCTTTTTTCCAACTTCCTCTAGTCAGGGCGATGTGTATTTGGTTGTTGGTCGTTTGGTTGTAAGCCCGCAACCGAAAAGTTCCAAAGCGGGTATCGATGTCAAAGTCTTCAATTTTTTGAATCAGTGAGTCGTGCTGCATGCGGTAAGAAACCAAATCTTCGATGGAGATGAGTTTCAAGTCGTATTTTTTTGCTACTTCTCGCAATTGCGGAAGCCGTGCCATGCTTCCGTCTTCGTTGAGGATTTCCACCAAAATTCCCGAAGGATCTAACCCTGCTAGTCGCGCCAAATCTACGGCAGCTTCGGTGTGCCCAGTCCGACGAAGAACACCTCCTTTTTTTGCTTTCAAAGGAAAAATATGTCCGGGTCTTCCCAGGTCTATCGAACGTGTTTTCTTTTCAGTCAGCGCAAAGATGGTTTTTGAGCGATCCTGTGCGGAAATTCCCGTCGTACAACCATTTCCAATCAGGTCTACCGACACTGTAAACTGCGTGTTGTGCAACACCGTATTGTCATTGACCATCATGTTCAAACCCAATTCCTCACAACGCTCTTCGATCAGCGGTGCACAGATGAGACCTCTTCCGTGTTTGGCCATAAAGTTGATCATTTCTGGAGTCACCTTTTCTGCAGCGGCTATAAAATCCCCTTCGTTTTCTCTGTCTTCGTCATCGACTACGATGACAACTTTTCCTAGGCGAATGTCTGCAATTGCCTCTTGTATGGTGTTTAATTTCATGGTAGAATGCTTCTCTTTTACTGGGGTTTGGAAAACCGGATTCGTGTTTTTATTCGACGGGTTGTTGTTTTTACAAAGAGGGTATATTTGTCAAAATTGACCAACCCAATTCCTTTTGTCGCTCTGCGAGTTAGAATAATTCCAAAAGGCGCTAACAGCATTGTGGCCAGCCAGCCACCAAAAGTAGCTGATATGGAACTTTCTTCAGCAATGTTTTTCCCGAAAGAATTGATGAAAAAATAAAGGACAAAAATAAGTATTGCCATGACCATAGGCAAGCCAAATCCCCCTTTTCTGATCAAGGACCCCAAAGGCGCTCCAATAAAGAACAACAACAGGCAAGACAAGGAAAAGGCAATCCGGTAATGGTATTCAAGATCAAATAAGTTCAATATTTTACGTCTATTTTTATAACTTTCCTTGTAAACTTTGATAGTTCTCAATGGCTTTTCTATGCTGTTCAATGCTTTTTGAGTCACACGAATTTGGCTGTTCAAGTCAAAATTTTGCAATACTTCTTTTTTCAAAGAGTGGTTTTGCAGGCTGTCCGGTTTTGCGAACAATTCTTTGGCGTTGCTTCGGACAAAAAACCCAGTTGCTTTGTTGTTCAAATAACTGTCATATGTAGCTTTCAAACTGTCGGACTGTTTGTCTAACTGTTTGATGTTTAGCATCATGTAGTGTTTTTTGTATTTTTCCAAATCCAAATTGTTGTCGTTCAATGCGGAAATATCAATATTCACCTTGTAGGTGTCAAATTTTGCAGAAGAAGCAGGCATTTTCTTTTTGTCTTTCTGCTTTTTTTTGTCTTCCGTATGGTCTTCGTAATAATAGCCGTTTTTCAAATTGAGCGTCATGTATTTACTCCCGGGTTGTGTGGTGATTTCGCCTTGTTCGGCCGTGATACAGATATCGTTTTTCTTTCCTCCCCTCAAATCGTAAATCCGAACATTTTTCAAAAGGTTTTCCTCAGGGCCGTATTTTTTTTCAAAGTAGATGCTGTATCCAGGGATTTCCGTATTAAAACTCCCTTCAATCAACGCCAATGCTGGTTTTTGTTTCTTCATATTGAAGAGCAAGTTCCGCTGTTTAAGAGATGCGTAAGGGTAGATGTTGTTGAGAAACAAGAAATTAATTGCACTGATCAGCAAGGTGAGAAAAATCAAAGGTCTGATCGTTCTTTTTAGCGAGATTCCGGAAGATTTGAGGGCCGCCATTTCATAATTTTCTGACAGGTTTCCCAAGGCCATGATTGAAGACAACAAAACACCGATTGGCAATGCTGTAGGAGTTACTTGCAAGCAAGTGTATCCTAAAAATTTTAAGATATAAGAAAGGTCAATCCCCTTGCCTGCAATTTCGTCAAAAGCAAACCATAAAAATTGCATGACCAAGACAAACATCACGATAAAAAAAGCCGCGAAAAAAGGAATTAGAAAACTTTTCAGTATGTACTTGTCTAAGATTTTCAAACGAGTAGGTGGAATTATTTGTTGATGGTATAGTTCTCTTCGAGGTACTTTTTCTCGTCAAAGACAAAGAGGTTTTTTGAGATTGTTTGATTTGTTTTGAAATCTTCAATCTCGAAGAGGGTTTCTGTTCCATTGTTTCCAACCTCTTTGATGTTGTAGATTTGTTTTTTTTCTGAATTGATGCCCAGCATAAAATAGGAAGATTCTGCTTTGCTGTCAATAGGAATCAATTTGATGAATTGAATCTTTATGTCAGCTATTTGTTGAGATTGATCCCAGACATAGGTAAAACCTTCTTTGTAAAAAGAGAGCAATTTGGAAGGGGTTAAGGTCGCTTCTTCGTCACCGCCTTCCACGATGTTGACTTCTTCATCTTCGGGAAGGATGACATAGGTGTTCTCTCCATCGTGAATAAATTGTGTTCCCATAAATTCAAGGTTGTACTTTTCGTTTTCAGTAGTTACAAAGCCATCGCTCTCTTGCTTCATTCCGACTTCTTTGTTTTCAAGAATGTATTTGAATTTGAAATACATGTTTTGATAGGTAGCCATATTGGCAGAGACCTCGTTCAAAAGAAGTTGGGCTTTGCTTGAAGATTGCGCAAAGGAGGCAATTCCTATAAGCAGGAGGGTGTATGTGGCAATTTTATTTTTCATAAATAAGTTTCTATTTTTTTTCATTTTGCAGCAATTGGTTCAAAGCTTCATTGTCCGAGAGTAGCACTTGTCGTGCTTTGCTACCTTCAAAAGGCCCCACGATACCAGCAGCTTCCAATTGATCGATCAACCGACCTGCTCGGTTGTATCCCAATTTCAATTTTCTTTGCAGCAAGGAGGCGGATCCTTGTTGCGCTTGAATGATCAACCGAGCGGCATCCTCAAAAAGCTTGTCCCTTTCCGAGATGTCTATATCAAGACCTGTGCCACCTTCTTCACCGATGTATTCGGGGAGCAAATACGCGTCGGGATATGCCCGTTGAGATCCGATAAAATCTGTAATTTTTTCAATTTCTGGGGTGTCCACAAATGCACATTGAATCCGCATGACATCATTTCCGCCAGAATACAACAGATCTCCCTTGCCAATCAATTGATCGGCTCCAGAAGCGTCTAAAATGGTTCTAGAATCAATTTTTGAGGTCACTCGAAATGCAATTCTCGAGGGGAAGTTTGCTTTGATGATTCCCGTAATTACATTGACCGATGGGCGTTGTGTGGCGACGATCAAATGAATTCCGATGGCTCTTGCCAGTTGTGCCAATCGTGCTATTGGAGTTTCCACCTCTTTTCCTGCGGTCATGATCAAATCTGCAAATTCATCAATGACCAAAACGATATAAGGCAAAAATTGGTGTCCGTTGTCTGGATTTAGTTTTCGGGCTTTGAATTTGGTATTGTATTCTTTGATATTTCTCACCATGGCCGATTTTAATAAATCGTAACGATTGTCCATCTCGATACACAATGAATTTAAGGTATGCACAACCTTTGTTGTATCTGTGATGATGGCCTCGTCTGTGTCCGGAAGTTTTGCCAAATAATGGCGTTCAATTTTGTTGAATAAGGTAAGTTCTACTTTTTTAGGGTCTACCAAAATAAACTTTAGTTCCGCCGGGTGTTTTTTGTAGAGCAATGAAGTTAAAATGGTGTTGAGCCCTACGGACTTTCCTTGCCCTGTAGCTCCTGCCATCAAAAGGTGAGGCATCTTAGTCAAATCCACGACAAAAGTTTCGTTGGAAATTGTTTTTCCCAAAGCGATGGGCAGTTCCATTTTTGATTCTTGGAATTTTGTGGAGGCAATTACAGATCGCATGGATACGACTGTTGGATTGCTGTTCGGCACTTCGATTCCGATGGTCCCTTTTCCGGGAATTGGAGCGATGATACGGATTCCCAGCGCAGAGAGTGATAGTGCGATGTCGTCTTCTAAGTTTTTAATTTTTGAAATCCGAACTCCTGCATCGGGAACGATTTCGTACAAAGTGACTGTCGGTCCAACTGTCGCTTTGATTTTGGCGATGCCGATTTTGTAATTTTTAAGGGTTTCGACAATTTTGACTTTGTTGCGTTCGAGCTCTTCAGCGTCAACAGCGATTGTTTCGTTGTATTCTTTTAAAAGGTTGAGCGTAGGAAATTTGAAATTCCCCAATTCGAGTTTCGGATCAAACTGACCAAACTTTTCGACCAAATTGTCGGCGAGGTTTTCTGTGACTTTTTCTTCGTCCTTGTTTTTTTCGATTGCAATTTCTACAGTGTCTTCTCGGGCTGTTTTTTTAGGTTTTTCCAAATCCGTTTCGAGTTCCTTTTTCTCTGTGGCAAGAGGGGGTGCTTCTGGAGTTTCTTCGGGTTTGGAAAATGAGGAAAAGTTTTTGATCGTCGGTTGTATGTTTTCTAAAGACAGTTCAAACTCGGATTTGTCAGCTTGCTCTATTTTTTCTTCTTCCACAAGTTCCTTTTGAGCACTGTCTGTCAAGGTTTCTTTGGAAGCTTCTTTTTCAGAGCTGCTTTTGGTAGTTGCTTCCTTTTTTGGGAACCAGCTTTTTATTTTTTTGACATTGATCCCAAAACGAACAATGAAATAAGTCAAATACCCAAACAGCAACAGCAAGCTCAATCCAATGTTTCCAAGGTACAATTCCAAATAACTATTTAGTTCCCTTCCGATGACTCCTGAGAGAAGCGAAAAATTCTCATTTAAAAATCCAAAACTCGTTGAAATCCAAATCATGCCCAGCAAACTCCAGTTCAAGGATTTAAAAATTCTTTTTATTGGGATCAAGAGCAATTGGTAGCTGCCTGTCAAAAAAAGGAGAAAAGGAATGGCAAAGGCAGCAATTCCAAAACCTTTGTAAATAAAAAAGAAACCCAAAGAAGCTCCTATCTTACCTAGGAGGTTTTGAGCGACCACTTCTTTGTCTTGAAATTCGAGTAAAATGCTTTGATCCTCTTGCCAACTCAAGAAAAAGGAAATAAAAGAGATGCCCAAAAACACGCCAAACAACAATGTAAAAACACCGATTACCGTCTTAACTTGGGGATTGTTAAAAAAGGAGCTCACTTTTTCTGAAGGCTTGATGTGAAGCGTATTGTCCTTGGTTTGCTTGGGTTTTCTCATTCAAATACAGCTGTGATTAAGGGATAAAGGTACAAAAACCGATGTGATTAGTTTATAAATTTGGGCAGATATATAAGGAAACCAATAACGAAAGAGACGAGTGCTGCTATGGCAACGGCTCCTGCTGAGATGTCTTTGATTTCTCCGATTTTTTCGTGGTATTCTGGATGGATAAAATTGGCAATTTTTTCAACACTGGTATTCAATCCTTCTGCGACCATCACAAGGCCAATTGCAAGAAATTGCGCCGTCCACTCGGAGGTGGAAATGTTCATCGAAAAACCCAAAAAGGTCAGTGCTATTCCGATGCCAAATTGCAACTTGATGCTGTTTTCAGATCTCAAGAGCATCCACAGGCCTTTCAAGGCATATTTGATACTTTTGAACCGGTCTACTACAAAGGAGTCTTTGGAATTCTTCATAAACTTGCCGCGTTTATCGCTGCTTCGTAATTGGGCTCGTTTCCGATTTCCGAAACCTGCTCGGTATAGGCAATGTTACCTGCTGTGTCAATGACGACAATAGCTCTCGATAACAAGTCTTCAAAGGCCCCATCGATTATTTTTACCTGGTAGTCTTCTCCAAAAGCGCCGGATAGATCGGAAAGATTCAAGGTGTTCTTGATGCCTTCTGTCGCGCAAAAACTTTCGTGTGCGAAGGGCAAATCTTTGGAAATACACAAAACCTGTGTATTTTCCAGCGCACTTGCTTTTTGATTGAAATTCCTTACGGAGGTTGCGCAGACACCTGTCGCAATGCTCGGAAAAATATTTAAAATCAATGTTTTCCCTTTGTAATCTTCTAATATTGTTTTTGACAAATCCGAACGTCTTAAAGTAAAGTTTGGTGCTTTTTCTCCGACTTTCGGAAGGTTGCCATTTGTTTTTGTTGGGGTGCCTCCCAATGTAATTGATGCCATGGTGTTGGTTTAGATGTTTTTCAAATGTACGTTAAAAAGAAAAACTCTCGAAAAAATTCGAGAGTTTTGTTTCTGTTTCTAATTCTTTTAAAAGAATTTTAAAAGAGATTAATTCTCAGACAAGTAGCTTGCGACACCTTCGTGCGTAGTTGTCAATCCTTGTTTGTCAGAATTCCAGTTGGCAGGACAGGCTTCACCGTGTTCTTCGTTGAACTGCAATGCGTCTACCATTCTCAAAGCTTCGTCTACATTTCTTCCCAAAGGCAAGTCGTTGACCACTTGGTGACGAACGATTCCTTCTTTGTCGATCAAAAACAGGCCTCTGTACGCAATCAATTCTCCGTCAGCTTGCAATTGTTCGTTGTCATCGTAAAAGTAATCTCCCGCCAAGACATCGTAGTTTTTTGAAATTGTCTTGTTGGTGTCAGCGATGATCGGGTAGGTCACTCCTTGGATTCCTCCTTCAGATTTGGCCATTTGCAACCATCCCCAGTGTGATTGCTCGGTATCTGTAGAGGCTGCGATTACCTGTACATTTCTTTTTTCAAACGCCTCCAGTTTTTCCTGAAATGCATGCAATTCTGTTGGACATACAAAGGTGAAATCTTTTGGGTAAAAGAACAACACTACGTATTTGTTTCCTTGAAATTGTGACAAGCTAAAGTTTTCTGTAAACTCATTTCCATTGATCACTGCTTGTACACTAAAATCGGGTGCTTTTTTTCCTACTAATACTGCCATTTTACTTTTTTTAGATTATTTTAAACATTGTTAACTGAACAAAGATAGTCAAAGACAGGAAGTCTGAGCGATCAGTTAAATTATATAATTCGATGTTGAAATAGATTTTTCTTATGGCAAAAATACGCTGCCTGTTTTTCGGTTTGTGTTAAACTTCCAAAACACTGTTTTCAGCATTGGCATAAGCGTTCCACTTAAGCGCATCTGGTTTTTCCTCATTGACGTATGTGCCATCCACAAGGTATTTGAATTCGTAAGAATTTCCCTTTTCAAGAGAAACGATGCCTTTGAATTTTTTGTTTTTTAATTTCTTAAGCGGAGTAGCTTCTGCATTCCACTCGTTAAAATCGCCCACTACGGAAATGCTGTTAGCTTCTTTTGCAGAAACTTCGAAAGTCACTTTACAAACAGGTTTGCTCTTTAGATATTGCTTTTTAATTGCCATTTTATAGGGTTTTAAATTCGCTGTAAAATTAAGAATTGTTAGGTTTCTAGCAAAACAAAAAAGCACACTTGCATAAGAAATAAGAGATTGATAAAGTGCAACTTGTAAACTTGTCAATGTTGCTTTTATTTAAAGAATAATCTGTCAATTTTACAATTTGAAATTGTTTTTATTGAACTTTTTTCTAAAAAAAATCTTGAATTTTATTTTTAAACGGAGAAAACTTTAAAAAAGGCGACGAATTTATTCAAATTCACTTGTAAAGTGCAGTTGTACAGAAGGATATTTGTCTTGTGTCATCTGAATTGTAAATGCAGAATCGGCGAGAAAAACCAACTGCCCTTGCTTGTCTTTTGCCAAGTAGCGTTGTTTTACCCGTTTGAAATCTTTGAATTCTTCGTTGTTTTCAGTCGGTTGTACCCAGCAAACTTTGTGCATTGGGAGGTTCTCATAAGTACATTTGGCTCCGTATTCATGTTCCAATCGGTACTGGATGACTTCGTACTGAAGGGCTCCAACGGTCCCGATTACCTTTCGACCATTCAATTCCAGTGTAAACAATTGTGCCACACCTTCGTCCATCAACTGGTCCAGACCTTTGTACAATTGTTTGGCTTTGAGCGGATCGGCATTGTTTACATAGCGAAAGTGTTCGGGAGAAAAACTCGGAATTCCTTTGAAATTTAAAATTTCACCTTCTGTCAAGGTGTCACCGATTTTAAAATTACCAGTGTCGTGCAGACCGACAATGTCTCCTGGGAAAGATTCGTCCACAATCTCTTTCTTTTCAGCAAAAAAGGCATTCGGACTGGAGAATTTTACCTTTTTGTTGTTGCGCACGTGCAAATAAGGACTGTTTCTTTTAAAAGTTCCTGAGACAATCTTGATAAAAGCCAAACGATCACGGTGCTTGGGATCCATGTTTGCATGAATCTTAAAAACAAATCCGGTAAGTTTTTCTTCTTTGGAATCAATCAAACGCGTGTCGCTCATTTTGGGTTGTGGCGTCGGTGCGATGTCCACAAAACAATCGAGCAATTCTTTGACTCCAAAATTATTCAAGGCCGATCCAAAAAACACAGGTTGCAAGTCTCCATTTAGATATTCCTCAGCATTGAAAGGAGGATAGACACCCGAAACCATTTCCAATTCTTCACGCAAGGTTTCGGCCGCAGTTTCTCCAATGCTGTTGTCCAATTCAGGGTCCGATAAATCAGTAAATTCAATACCTTCCGAAATGGTTTGCTTTGCATTTCCGGAAAATAAATTCAATTTTTTTCCCCACAAATTGTAGATTCCTTTGAAGTCATAACCCATTCCAATTGGAAAACTCAGTGGGGTTACCCTCAATTTTAATTTTTGCTCCACTTCGTCCAACAGGTCAAAAGCATCTTTTCCTTCACGGTCCAATTTGTTGATAAAGACGATGGTGGGAATTTTACGCATTCTGCACACTTCTACTAGTTTCTCGGTTTGTTCTTCGACGCCTTTGGCAACATCGATGACCACAATCACACTGTCTACAGCAGTGAGTGTTCGGAAAGTGTCTTCTGCAAAATCCTTGTGACCAGGCGTGTCCAAGATGTTTATTTTTTTGTCCTTGTATAGAAATGCAAGCACAGAAGTCGCTACGGAAATCCCCCTTTGCCGTTCGATTTCCATAAAATCAGAGGTTGCCCCTTTTTTGATCTTGTTGTTTTTTACAGCTCCCGCTTCTTGGATGGCACCTCCAAACAAAAGTAATTTCTCAGTTAAGGTTGTTTTACCCGCATCTGGGTGGGAAATGATTCCAAAGGTGCGTCTGCGTTTGATTTCTTCTAAAAAAGACATTTTTTATCGTGTATATGTTCTCAAAAAGGGTGTTTAGCGCGCTAAGGGAGCAAAGATACAGGTTCCTTTTTGTTCTTGAAATGATTGATTTGTTTTTTTATCAGCCCAAAAAAGCAATGGACATCCCTAACAGGATGGCGATGAACTTTCGGATGTTGAATTTGTGATCTTTGGAGCTTTCAAAAAGAATGACGGTAGAGATGTGTAGAAAAATTCCAATGGTCAGGGCTGTGATTTCAGTGTGATAGCTCAAGAGCAAAGGAATTTTCTTTGCCAACAAAGCCCCCAATGGGCTCATCATCGCAAAGAAAACAATAAAAAGGTAGCCTTGTGTTTTGGGCAATTTGGACTGCAATAAAAAAGTAGCCAAGACAATACTGATGGGTATTTTATGAACCACAATAGCCCAAAGCAATTCCGAATTGTCGGCGTAACCGATTGGGATTCCCTCTGAAAAAGCATGAATACACAAGCTGATCAAAAGCATCCATGGGAAGGCTGTGGCATCTGAGCGCAAATGAATGTGCCCGTGTTCTGCTCCTTTGGAAAAAGATTCCAAAATGGATTGAATCAAAATACCGGCCAAAACAAAAAGTCCCACAAGGTTTATAGACTGGTTTTTAGCTGACGTATTTTCGTACACTTCAGGCAACAAATGCAAAATGGTTACAGCCAATAGGTAGGCACCACTAAAAGCCAATAAGAGACGAACCGCTTTTTGCTTGGGTTTGAAAACCATCATCACAAGTGCACCGGCAAGAACAGAAAAAATCAAATAAAGAAATATCATTTGGAAAGTACTAAAATAAAACGATTGGATTTTTCTTTGTCAAAAGCATTCAAATTGTAATCCCCAAAAGTATGCTTTATTTTCAAACCCACCTGCTCGGCATAGGATGTAAATTTTTTGGCGTCCAAACATTTGACGCGTTCGAAATAGCTGTGGTATTTCCCTCGGCTTGTAAATTCAATTTTTTTTACAATAAAGTTTTTTTTTAGATCACGAGTGATTTGAAAATCAATCCCGTCCAAAGTCAAGGTTTCTTTGGGAACCAAGTTTTTAAGTGTCTTTTTGACATTTAAATAATCAATCACAGCCACTCCGGAATCGTTCAAGCTGTTTTTGATATTTTCCAACACACGGAGGTCGTCCGAATCCTCTTCAAAATAACCAAAACTGGTAAAAAGGTTGAAGATGGCATCGTAGCAGTTGGAGAAGGGGAGCCGCATGTCTTGAACTATAAATTGCAAGTTTTCGTTCGCATGTGCACTCGCTTCCTTGATGCTGTTTGGGGACAAATCCGCCCCAGTCACTTTGTGTCCTAAAGAATTCAGGTAGATTGA
>DLQL01000104.1 GCA_002477565.1 Flavobacteriaceae bacterium UBA7433 | reverse complement strand
AGATGTTACACTTGACAATACGGGAGCGGTGACAATCGAAAATGATGCAATAACTAATGCTAAGATTGCTAATGCAACTATTAATTTAACTTCTAAAGTGACCGGAGCATTGCAAATTCAAAATGGTGGAACGGGAGGAAATACAAATTTATCTTCAAGAACAAATCTAGGCATTATTTCTGGGTCTATAACACTTGATGGAACTAGTTCTACTATTGTTACTTCGGTCGTTGGCGTAGATACAGGCTACATAGTAACAGCTACCTTTTCTGTAAATTCTTTTCAAAGGTCTATAGTTACTGCTATTGCGAATAATAACGGAACAATAACTATTAAAACATCGGGGTTTCCAGCCAATAATGATAGAATTTCTTTTATTGCTATTGATAGCGATTAAATTTTAACAAAAACCTTTCTTTTTTACAACTCTTTTACGATTAAACAAATAAGTTGTAAAATTCCTTTTAAATTTAAGATATGGCAAGAATACCGGTTGCTCGAGAGGTTGATCGGTAGGTTTAAATCCTTGTTATTTGGTTTGATATCTCTTTGCTATTTTAATTGCTCGGGAGGTAAAAAAGAAATCTGAAAAGGTGTTATATTGTATTCTAAAAGTTAAGTTACAGGAAACTCAAGTAACGTATGAAACAACGAATAAAACATTGTGAAGTATGTAAAGTAGATTTTTCTACGATGTACCGATTACAATATAAAAACCCGAAAGAGTGGGTCTTTGTCTGTAAAGCGTGTTTGTTAAACGTTAAAAAAGACAATCCAAACTACACCTATGGAGGTACTTGGAAGCGATAATGGACTCAATGTGAACCAGTTCACTCAAATCCTCCCCAAAATAATTGGATTTTACTCTTCTTGCCTTCACGGCATTAAAAACAAGAATATTTTTAAAAACGATATATCTGTATTTAAATTTCTTTTTACCTTCAAAATTATATTGTAAATAATTGATCACTAAATATATTAAATAACTTTAGAAAATTATTTTTTTTCTAATTTTTAAAAAATTCAACTAATTATGTTACTATCAAAAAATTAAACTTTCTTGGCGTCTATTTTTTAATAGGCATTTTTTAAAACTGTGTTTTAAATTTAAAAAGTGACGCTATTCAGCAGCAATAGATTGTACAATTTCAAGAAATATGACATATATTTGAAGTGGACTTAAACAAAAACACCTAATTGACATAATTTCAACGAATTACGAGTAAAATTGATGAAAAAAAAATTATTTGTTTTAGGATTTTCAATTGTGTTAAGTATCTGTTTGGAAATATTTCTAAGAATGTATTTTGGTTTTTGTGATACGGTTTTAGTGAGAGAAGATTCCGAATTTGAATACATAGCTCAACCAAACCAGAAAAGATTCAGGTTTAGAAATCATGTAATTTACAATTCATTTTCTATGCGAAGTGAAGAGGTTGACACTTCATCAATAAAAATTTTAGGATTTGGAGATTCTATCATTAATGGCGGGGTTCTAACAGATCAAGACTCTTTAGCAACTACAATTTTATCTGATACACTTTCAAAAATATACGGTACTAAAATTCAATTTCTAAATATTTCTGCAGGTAGCTGGGGACCGGATAATTGTTATGCATATTTAAAAAAATATGGTGATTTTGGAGCGAAGTCAATTTTCCTGTTTTTTAGTTCACATGACGCATATGACAACATGAATTTTGAAAAAATTGTAGACAATCATTCAAGTTTCAAGAGTAAACAATATTCAATTGCACAATACGAATTAGTGAACAGGTATTTGGTTAATAAGATCAAGCGTAAATTAAAAAAGAAAAGAACTCAAATTGACAATTTAGGAATCAATAAGAAAAAAAACAATACTCTATTTAATACCGGTTTTTCCTCATTTCTTGACTATTCTAAAAGTAAAAACATCCCTTTGACAATTTATTTGCATGCCGACACAAAAGAATTGAAATTAGAATCTTATAACGATCAGGGGCAAAAAATAATCAAATTTGCGAATGATAATAACATCCCTATAATTTTAGACTTAGAGAATGGTCTGAAATTATCAGATTTCCGTGATTATATTCATCTCAATTCCAATGGACAGAGAAAATTAGCAAATACGATAACGCATTATGTAAAAAACAATCACTAGTAGACAAAACTTTTTACAAAAAATAGTGTGTTTGCTAGCTAACATAGGTGTGGTCTTAATTAAAAACCAAAAACAATGTTTTGGCTTAGCACAAACCAAAAAGCGCATCGCTTTATAATTCCCTATTTGAGATATGCTAAACGTTACGCATCAAGTCGATAAAACCACAGTAAGAACATCAAACGATTAAACAACAGACTAACTTAATGCTATTTAACTCAATTGATTTTGCAATATTCTTACCGATAGTTTTCATCCTCTATTGGTTCGTAACGAATAAAAACCTAAAACTTCAAAACCTGCTAGTTGTTATAGCTAGTTATGTTTTTTATGGCTGGTGGGATTGGAGATTTCTAACGTTAATCTTTTTCAGTACACTTGTTGACTATTCCGTTGGAATGAAACTAAAGACAGAAGCCAGTCAAAAAAAAAGAAAAGTGCTTTTATGGATAAGTATTCTAGTAAACTTAGGGTTTCTCAGTTTCTTCAAATATTACAATTTTTTTCTCGATAACTTTATTTCAGCATTCTCGTTCTTCGGACAAGAGATTCAAGCGAATTCTTTAGATATTATTTTGCCAGTTGGAATTAGCTTTTATACTTTCCAAACCCTGAGTTATACTATAGATGTATACAAACGAAAACTTGAACCTTCAAATGATTTTATTGCATTTTCAGCATTTGTGAGTTTCTTTCCTCAGTTGGTTGCTGGGCCAATTGAAAGAGCAAAACATTTACTGCCTCAATTTTATAAAAAACGAACTTTCGATTACTCAAAAGCTATTGACGGAATGCGTCAAATTCTTTGGGGCTTGTTCAAAAAAATTGTGATTGCCGACAATTGTGCTGAATTCGCAAATCAAATTTTTAATAATTCAGCTGACATGAACGGTAGTACGCTCGCTTTAGGAGCTTTGTTTTTTACCTTTCAGATTTATGGAGACTTTTCAGGTTACTCAGACATTGCAATTGGCACGTCTCGTCTTTTCGGTTTTAACTTAATGCAAAACTTCAATTTCCCATATTTTTCAAGAGACATTTCCGAATTTTGGAGACGTTGGCATATTTCACTTTCAACTTGGTTTAGAGATTACTTATACATTCCATTGGGTGGCAGTCGTGTCGGTACTTGGATGAAAATTAGAAATACTTTTATCATTTTTATAGTCAGCGGTTTTTGGCACGGAGCAAATTGGACTTTTATCATATGGGGAGCCCTAAATGCTATTTACTTTCTACCACTATTATTGACAAATAATAATCGAAATAATTTAGAAATAGTAGCACGAGGGAAATTATTTCCAACCCTAAAAGAACTTTCATGTATATTACTCACGTTTGGACTAACTGCCTTTGCTTGGATATTCTTTAGGGCGGAAAATATCGGTCATGCTTTGAGCTATATCTCAGGGGTTTTTTCTGCTACTCTTTTTGAAATTCCAAAATTTTCAGGAATAAGGAGTGCCTTGACAACCACTATTCTTACAGGTACTTTCGTTTTAATCGAATGGTTCGGGCGAGAACAACAATTCGCGATTCAGAATCTAGGTCTTAAATGGAGTCTACCGTTAAGATATGCAATGTACTATATGATAATCGTTGCAATCTTTTGGTTTGGAGGCAAGGAACAACAATTCATATATTTTCAATTTTAAGAATTCATGAGAAAATTCATTTTAAAGAGTTTATTCTTCCCTCTAGGCTTAATAAGCTCATATACTTTATTTTATTTTTGCTCTAACGCATATTTAAACAGCTCCTTTACGAACAAAAATGCTATTTTTATTTGGGGTGACTCTCAAGCATATCAAGGTATTGATTTAAATAAATTATCAACTACGATAGAAAAAAAAGTTTATACTTCTGCAAACCATGGTGCAGGTGTATATGACTTTTTAGTATTTACAGAACAAGTTCCTGAAAACTCAGAAGTGATTGTTTCAATATCTAAACTTGTTCAAGTTAGAAGAAAAAAAAATGACTTTAATCGTAGTGGACTATCTATATGGGCTCTCAAAAAACTGTATCATAATGCTTATACTACAAAAGAAATCATCTCTATCTTGAAACCAAACCTTAAGCCTAGAAGTAATATTAGAAAATCAACTGAATTATATGCTTATTCTGATTCAATCCAGATATTAAATCTGTCTAACTTTGAAAGCTATTATCAAAAAATACCATCATTCTTTTATGAGAAACAAAATATTTATTTAACAGGTATTCAAAATTTAATAAATAAAAATTGTAAAATATCATTTTTAACATTCCCTTATCATGCCGAATTAGTAAACATTGAAAATAAATCCCCCATAAAAGAAAAAACCGATGGCCTTTTATTTGAAATAGGCAATCTATTTGAAAAATTCGAAATTGACACGATTAAATTAAACAAAAACAAAAATGTTTTTAGAGATTTATCTCATTTAAATTGTCGAGGAGCTAAAGATTTGTCTAAGAAACTAGGAGAGAAATTAGTAACGCGCGAACACACAACAATCTATGTCGCGGAATAAAACACACACCACCAACAATGCATGTAAAAAAATTAGCTAAATAGAAGCAATAACCTGGTTTGTAGCCGGTTTGAGGATTCTTGAAGAAAAATCTGTGCTTCGTAGTCGCTTAGTTCTTCATATACTTTCCAATAAAAAAAACCAAAGCACAGACTTAGTCCCTTATAAAAACGAACACTGCTCCAAAAAAAGCAGTGTTCGTTTTTTAGAAGAATTTGGCTGATTATTCGAAAAAGTTGACCTCCCCTGAATCGATGTTGTACATCCCTCCAACGATATGAATCTCTCCATTCTTCTCCATCTCCGCCAACACAGGGCTTTCGCTACGGATCTGATCGATGGTCATCAACACATTTTTTACGGCCACATCATTGACAAAGTCGAGGTTGCTGGAATTTCTCAAAGAGTCCTCTTCTGGCTCCTTTACAGCTGCGACTGCCGGTTCAATTTTTTTAATCAATGCAGTCAGATTCCCCAAACGCGCATGGTCACAAGCACCTTTTACGGCGCCACAAGCTGTATGTCCTAAAACAACCACAAGCTTCGTTCCTGCCAACTTGCACGCAAATTCCATGCTCCCTAAAATATCTTCGTTGACAAAATTTCCGGCGATTCGAACACTAAACAAATCCCCAATTCCTTGGTCAAAAATAAGTTCTGAAGACACTCGGGAATCAATGCAACTCAATACAGTTGCAAAAGGATATTGCCCTGTACTAGTTGCCGCCACCTGCTGCATCAAATCTCTTGGCGCTTTCAGATTGGCTCTGAATCTTTCGTTTCCTTTCTTTAAAACCTCCAACGAAAGAACTGGAGTCATTTGATCTTGTGTTTCTTTTGTATGTGCATTCATCATTTTTTAGTTTTTTTTAATTTGTAAATTAATCTCGATCATCAAACTTTTGGATTCAGTTTGAAAAACTGTATAAAACTTTCTGGATTTTCTGCAATGCCCCTTTCTGAAATCAATCGAATGTCAATATTTCGGTTGCGGGCTTTCAGTGAAAAATCTTCGAGAATCTCGATGATATCGTTGTCTAAATAACGTGTTTTTCGAACGTCCAACTCGAGTTGCGTTTCTGTTGGCAAACGATCCAACTCCTTGAGAATGGCTCCTTTGTTGAAAAAGGTTACTTCTTCAGCCAAAGTCATTTTGATTTTTTGCTTGCCATTGCTTTTATCCTCAATGTGCAAGAAATGGGAATTTTGGAAACTCTTAAAGAGGATAACCACGATTCCAACAGCAAGACCGAGGCCGATACCGACCAACAAATCCGTAAAAACAATCCCCAAAACTGTAACTACAAAAGGAACCGACTGTTTCCAACCCAGTGCATACATTGTTTTGAACAAAGAGGGCTTGGCCAACTTGTACCCAACAATCAATAAAATAGAAGCCAATACAGACAGCGGAATTTTATTCAAAAAGTTCGGAATAAGAAGTACGGATATCAGCAACAAAAGCCCGTGTAAAATAGCGGCCATTTTTGTCTTTCCTCCCGATTGGATGTTGGCAGAACTTCTGACAATGACCTGAGTAATGGGCAATCCACCAATCAATCCTGAAACGACATTTCCAGTACCTTGCGCAAGCAATTCTCTGTTTGTAGGCGTCACTCTTTTTCTCGGGTCCAATTTGTCTGTCGCTTCCACACAAAGGAGGGTCTCCAAACTTGCAACAAGTGCAATGGTAAAAGCAGTCACCCAAATTTCTGGACGGGCAATGGCACCAAAATTGGGAAAACTAAACTGAGCCAAAAAGGAAGCAGTGTCATTGGGCACCGGCACACTGACCAAATGCTCTTTGGAAATCTCCCAAGTACCATTCCCTTCCGAAACCACAAAGTAGACAATCCCTGCAACAACAGCTACTAGAGGGCCTTGTACAACCTGAAAGAACTTGCCTTTCTTTGACAAAACCTTGTCCCACAACAACAAAATTCCCAAGCCAATTGCCGCAATCAACGTAGCTCCTGGACTGATAAAAGAAAAGGCGTTTGAAATTTCTGAAAACGTGTTTTCCCCATCCAGTTGGAAGAAGGCAAAATCTCCTTCAGGATCATTGTCGTAACCAAAAAAATGTGGAATTTGCTTTAGAATGATGATAAATCCGATTCCGGTCAGCATGCCTTTGATCACAGAAGACGGAAAATAATACGCAATCACTCCCGCTTTTAAAAGTCCGAAAACCAGTTGGATGATCCCTCCGAGCACCACGGCTAGAAGAAAGTTTTCATAGCCTCCTAAAGAACCTATGGCTGTCAACACGATTGCAGCCAAACCTGCTGCGGGGCCACTAACACCGACAGAAGAACCGCTGAGCGCTCCTACGATGACACCTCCTACGATCCCCGATATCAAACCCGAAAACAAGGGCGCTCCACTGGCTAGTGCTATTCCCAAACACAAGGGAAGTGCGACAAAAAAAACAACAATACTTGCCGGAAAGTCGGCTTTTAAATTTTTAAATGGATTCAAAGTATTCATAATTGTAATAAAATGAGCAAGAACGCTTTTGTAAAAAAAGGAACGTTGCTCGGTAAATAAATATATTTTTAAGCTTTTCTTTGGAGAAGTAAAAGGCCACCTAGAAAGTTGGCACACTACTTCCAAACTAACAGGGTTCAGGAGGAGGAATCGGAATTTCCATGCTACAGTCCCAAACCTGTTCTGCAGAAGTGTAGAACGCCAGTGCAACTAGCAAAGTGAATTGAGAATCGGAAGAACCTGCCATCTGAAGTTCGAGTTTCTCTTCCGAATCCTTTTCTTGTTTTTCATTTTCATTGGATGTTGTTTCATCATCTGCCTGTACCAATTCCAATTCGTAGTTTTCTATTGACAAAAGAACAACCGCATTGACCAAAGGTTGCAACAACACGACTGCCAACAAAACAATAGCGAGTTGCTTTAAAAAGAAAGAACGATGGGCTTTTTGTAAATTCATTGGATGGTTTTTAACACAAAGTTCTTGTAAAAACGTACGATGTTATTTTCTCCTTTCTCAACGTTTGTCAAAGAAGGAAGGTGAGCAGAAAAAAACCGTTGGTTGTGAGCCCCCTCAATGACTGTGGATTCCAAGACATGGAAAAATTCAAAATTTGAATTGAACTCCAAGGCAAAGGAGCTCAAGCACTCCACCAAGCACTTGTAAGCCTTGACATATCCTTTTTCATTGTCCACATCAATCTCCTTGGAATGGAAGGCTTTTGACGGCTCTGAAACAATGACTTGAATGTGTGCGCTTAAATTTTCCATAACGAATCATTGCAAATATAACAGTATTACTTTTAGCCTCTAAATGTTTAACTTTTTTTTATCAAAAAAGATATAAGAATCCGACCACAAAACCCTTTCTTATTTCAAAAATCCCTCAAAGCTTTGGTCACTACAAATACTGCAGCAACCTCGTTTTCTTCAATTTGAAAACTCCTTAAAAATCGTCTGTCAAAGTTAGTGAGGAAAATGAGTTTTTGGCAAACTGACCGAATTCAATGAAGATTTCAATACCTTTGTTAGGACATCACTTGTTGGGTTGTCGCCAAAAAAGATGACAGAAACAAAACCTTTGACAGACTACATAAAGCAACACATTGCTCTAACCGACGAAGAAAGCTCATTCTTGACTTCCAAAATACACTTTAAAAAATACCGGAAAAGAGACATGCTTTTGTCCCAAGGAGACATCTGCAAAACATACTATTTCATTCTGTCTGGTGCCACAAAAACATTTTACTTGGACAAGGCAGGAACGGAACACATTCTTACATTTTGCATTGAAAATTGGTGGGCTGCTGATCTCGGAAGTTTGATTTCACAAACTCCTGCAGCTTACAACATTCAATGCCTTGAAAACACCTCAATGATAGAAATCCCGCTCGACGCAATGGAAAACCTATACCTTAAAATTCCAAAATTAGAACGTTTCTTTAGAAAAATTGTAGAACGTGCTTACGTCGCCACCCAAAACCGAATTACAGATGCTTTTAGCCTTTCCGCAAAAGAGCAATACACTGCTTTTCAAAAACGCTACCCGCAACTCGAACAACGCATCCCTCAATACATGGTTGCCTCCTACCTCGGTATTCAACCCCAGTCACTCAGTAGAATTCGAAAAGAAAGGAAAGCCTAAAAATATGAACCTATGTGAATGCACCTCTCTTTTCCCATAGGTACCTTTGCAATGTTCTTTAAACAAAACGAAATACACTCACTTAAAAACAAACAAAATGAAAAAAATCACAGCAACATTGGCACTCGCAGCCACTTTGGTCTTGCAAAGCTTTGCACCACAAATTAACAGCGACGAAAAAGAAGTTTCCATCACAAAGAGTAGTGTTACTTGGAAGGGCTACAAAGTCACAGGTTCCCATACCGGAACCATCGCATTGAAATCAGGCTCTTTGTCTTTTGAAGACTCCAAACTCGTAGGAGGTGCCTTTGTCATGGACATGAACAGTATCGCATGTACCGACTTGGAAGGTGTCTACAAGGGGAAACTAGAAGGCCACTTGAAGTCAGACGATTTCTTCGGGGTTGAAAACAACCCCACTGCGCGCTTGGTTTTTACCAACGTAACTGCAGGCGACAAGGGCGTCTATACCGTCAAAGGCGATTTGACCATCAAAGGAAAGACAAACAGCATTCTTTTTGACCTTACTGTCAACGAGCACAATGCGACAACAACTCTAAAAATAAACCGCGCAAAATACGATGTCAAATACGGTTCTACCAGCTTTTTTGAAGGATTGAAAGACAAAGCCATTTACGATGAATTCGACTTGCAGGTAAACTTGGAATTCTAAATAAGGAATCCCAAACTACACTAATGGAGTAAAAAAAAGGGCATGGCCCACTCACTCCATTAAAAAAATACGGTTTGTGCATTTTGCGCAAGCCGTTTTTTTTGGAGCGCTTTTCCCTACCTTTGAGTTCAACATACACACCCCTCGTGAGACAAACACCATGCAACAAGAATTAAAAGAGAATTTTGGCCCCCTTTTTGAAAAAGCCCTACTCGATGAGATTCTCAAAGTAGGAACCTTAAAACACATCCCTGAAGGGGTTGTCCTGATGGATATCGGAGACTATGTCAAAGCGATGCCGCTCCTGATCTCTGGCGCAATAAAAATAGTGCGTGAAGACGAACAAGGAGACGAACTATTGCTGTATTTTGTAGAAAAAGGAAGCACCTGTGCCATGACCTTAACCTGTTGTGTGGGAGAAACCAAAAGTGAAATTCGAGCCCTTACAGAAACGGAAACGGTACTTGTCATGGTCCCCATTGAAAAAATGGAAACATGGGCTGCCAAGTACAAAAGTTGGAGAAAATTTGTCTTTAAAAGTTACCACAATCGGCTGAACGAAATGCTGGCAACGATTGACAACATCGCTTTTTTAAAAATGGACGAACGCCTCCTGAATTTGCTAAAAGAAAAAGCGAGGATTGCCAAAGACCAACGCATTCGAACGACACACCAAGAAATCGCTTTTGAATTGCACACCTCCAGAGTCGTGGTTTCTCGGCTGCTAAAGAAATTGGAAAACCTCAACGAACTGACCTTACACAGAAACTACATTCTCCTCAAAAAGAAATGAACTGTTCTGTAACCAATGTTACTGCCAGCTAGCGTTCGTGTTTTTATCTTTGCGACACAGAAGAAAAATAAAAACCTTTTCCAAAAGATTGTCTCGTGTATGAAAATAGAACAAATCTATACCGGCTGTTTGGCACAAGCTGCCTATTACATTGAAAGTGAAGGCGAAGTGGCGATCATCGACCCCCTTCGAGAAGTCCAACCCTACCTCGAAAAAGCAAAAGAGGACAAGGCGACAATCAAATACATCTTTGAAACCCATTTCCATGCAGATTTTGTCAGTGGACACCTCAGCCTTTCCAAAGCGACAGGCGCTCCAATTGTCTTTGGCCCCAATGCAGAAACGCATTTCGAATCACTGATCGCAACAGACGGGCAGGAATTTCCCTTGGGAAATGTGATACTCAAAGTCCTGCACACTCCGGGGCATACGCTGGAAAGTACTTGCTACCTATTGAAAGACGAACATGGCAAGGAACGTGCACTTTTTAGTGGAGACACCTTATTTTTAGGGGATGTCGGCAGACCTGACTTGGCTCAACAAACAGGGGGCCTTAGCGAAAAGGACTTGGCAGGAATGTTGTTCGAAAGCTTGCGCACTAAAATCATGCCATTGCCAGATACGGTGGTGGTCTACCCAGCCCACGGAGCCGGTTCCGCTTGCGGAAAAAACCTAAGCAAGAAAACGACCGACACCTTGGGCAATCAAAAAAAGACAAATTATGCACTACGCACCTCCATGAGACAAGAGGAATTTATAGAAGAAGTTACCGTTGGATTGACCGATCCCCCAGCTTATTTCCCTATGAATGTCAAAATGAACAAAGAAGGTTGCGACCCCATAGCTTCTGTTTTAAAACGCGGCACACGTGCATTGTCAGCTAAAGATTTTAAAGCGGTTGCAAACGCTACTGAAGCTATTATCTTGGACATTCGGAGCCAACAAGACTTCGGAAAAGGACACATTCCTGGGGCTGTATTTGTCGGATTGGACGGAAGTTTTGCCCCTTGGGTAGGCGCTTTGATTGCCGATGTACAACAACCCCTTTTGCTAGTTGCACCAATAGGGAAAGAACAAGAGGCAATTACCCGACTCTCAAGAGTCGGATTTGACATCACATTGGGCTATTTGAAAGGCGGTTTTGAGGCTTGGAAAAAAGCGGGTAAAGAAGTTGACAAAGTCACATCTATGGATGCCACTGATTTCAAAACCCTTCTGAAAAAGAACAGGGCACCTGTATTTGACGTTCGATCCAAAGGCGAATTTTTATCCGAGCATATCTTACAAGCAAACAACAGCCCATTGGCTGCCCTAAACCAACATTTAGAGGACTTTCCTGAAAAAGAAACCTTTTACCTGCACTGTGCTGGAGGCTACCGCAGCATGATCGCCGCTTCCTTTTTAAAGCGAAGAGGCATTCATAATTTTATTGAGGTATCAGGAGGAATGAAAGCCATCAAAGAAACTGGTATATCGCTTTCAGATTACCAATGCCCTTCAAAATCAACGTCTTAAAACCTAACGATTGAAGGCGAGGAATTAATTCTCGTTACAATAAAATAAGGAATTTTCAATACTTTTACACAGTGACTCCCTTAAAAAAAACCTCTCTTATGAATTGGATATACGAATCTTGGCCTTGGTACATCGCTGGCCCTTTTATTGCGCTTACTTTATTTTTATTGCTAATGGTCGGTAAAAATTTTGGGATGTCTAGCAACCTGCGTACCCTGTGTACTCTATGCGGAGCAGGAAACACCTCAGAGTTCTTTAAATTCGATTGGAAAGCACAGCGTTGGAACTTGGTGGTTGCGCTAGGGGTTTTGATTGGCGGATTTATCGGCGCCCATTTTTTAAGCACTGATACAGCTGTAGCAATCAGCTCTAAAACCATTGAAAATTTAAACAACCTGGGATTTAAAAGTGCTGGAGCAGGGTATTTGCCCGAAGAACTTTTTGGTTCCGAATCTTTTCAAAACCCAAAAATCCTTTTGATGCTTGTTGTTGGAGGAGTGCTTGTTGGCTTTGGAGCTCGGTATGCTGGAGGCTGTACTTCTGGACATGCCATCTCCGGATTGAGCGACCTACAACTGCCTTCCTTACTAGCCGTAATTGGCTTTTTTATCGGCGGTTTGACCATGGTTCATTTATTATTTCCACTAATCTTTTAAATTATGAGAACACTTAGTTACTTGAGCATTGGAATCTTTTTTGGAATCACCCTTTTTAAATCGGAAGCCGCCTCATGGTTTCGCGTCTATGAGATGTTTCGATTCGAATCCTTTCACATGTACGGAATTATTGGAACAGCTTTTTGCCTTGGGATTTTTACAACACAGGCAATCAAGCGATTTAAAATCAACTCTTTTTACGGAGAAAAAATTGAATTCAAGCCAAAAGAAAAAAGTGTCAAGCGCTACCTTTACGGAGGCATTTTATTTGGATTGGGATGGGCTTTGGCCGGCGCATGCCCAGGACCGATGTTTGCCCTTTTGGGCGCAGGATTTTACTCCATTGCCATTGTGATTGCAGCAGCCCTCTTAGGAACCTTCTTGTACGGCGTCCTGAAGGAAAAACTACCTCATTCCTGAGTCTTATAGAGTGTTTCTAATAAGAGACATTCAACGTATTGAACCCAATCAAAAGCTCTTGAGGTTTCGATTTATTTATCCTCTAGTACAAATACCGCTATAACAGCTCGACAAAAAAGGCCTTTGATTTTTACAAATGTAATTTTAGATACTTGCAGCAGTTCGTGAACGAAAAAAACTAAGAACTCATCCCTTTTTTAAACAGTTTAAATCAATGCTTTACAATTCTAAAAGTCTTGGATTGTGTACTGTCTGATAGTTGCACAAAATAGATGCCTTTTTTCAAGAAACTAACCTCCATTTGAGCTGCAGTTTTTTGAGCAAATACCAGTTTTCCCATCACGTCATAAACCCGCATGTTCATTTCCAAAGCAGGCCCCACAAAATACAAGTAATCAGTAATCAAGTTGGGATACAACTTTATTTCTTCTACAGGGTCTTCTGGGGTGCTGGCTGTGGCATTGTCAAGCCCAGGTGTCCCATAAGCATCACCACAAAACCAACTCTCTGCCAAAGCATTGTCCAAATCATCACTTTCTAGTAACAATGTAGGTCCCAAACCGTCAGCACATTCGGGCCATGGAGCTTGGGACGTATAGAATACTTCATCTATCAAAACTCCCTTGTCATCAAACAGGCGCACCGCATCTTCCGAACCAAAACCAAAATCAAAATCTCCTATGGCATTGTCTACTGATGGAAAAACCACAGAAAAATCATTGCCATTTTTGACGAGTACCAAGAACCCCTTGCTCGGAATTGTCGTTGCAGCTGGAAGAACAAATGTATTGGTGTCTTTCATATCTTTGAGCACCCAATTGGAAAGGTCCAACGCTGTTTCATTTGGATTGTACAACTCTACCCAATCTCCGGAATCTTTCTGATCGCTGGACTTGTAATTGATTTCATTGATCACTAATTTAAGAGGGGTTTCAGCAGGAACAAAATTCGGACGAATTTGAAAAGAATTTTGCAGATTGACATCGATGCTAGCTTCAGATGTATTATCACTCCCACTCCAATGCGAAAAGACAAATCCAGGAAGCGGAATGGCATGCAAGCGTATCGGAACATTCTGAAAATAAGTGCCAAACCAGGATGCTTGGTCAATTTTTAAATTGTCATTGACTTCGACATAACCCCTGTCTTGTTGGGTGTTGTTGATCGTAAGACGGTGTTCAGCTGTCAAATTAAATCTAGACCTCAAATGACTTCTTGCGAATTGAGGTCGCTCTTGAGCAAAGACTTTCATCAAGTTTACATAATAGCCTACGTCGTCAAAATTCCCATTCCAGCGTGTGTAGTGCGCTTGCAGTTCAGGAGCTACTTTTGCCAATACCGACTCGATGTGGGTTTTGACATTTTCCGCTAAAAATCGAGTATTGAGCTCATCCGCGTAGCGGTTGATAAAACCATTTCTAAACCTTGTATTTTCAATGAGCTTTCGAAACAACAGGGTTGACCAAGCTGGGTTTGGCCAACCTGGGCCGTAGGGTTCTAAAGCAAATTCAAGGGTGTTGGCTACATAGTCATTGCTCGGACGGAACCAAGGACTGAATCCAAAGTCAGTGTCGTATAAAATCCAACGCCATTTGCCTTCGGGGTGTTTCCAAAATTTGATGTTGTTTCCCGGCCAATCTTGATTGTTGATATAGATTTGGGCAACTTGATACATGGTGTAATTTGGAATATCTATCCGTTCGCGCACGTAGTCAAAATTTGCGTCGACGGACAAATTCGTGCTCGAGATATAATTGATCAAGGCGCTGTACTCTTGATTGGTTCCCTCTACAACTTCGGCATTTGCTGTCAAAAGATCAATTCCTTCGGCATCAATTTCGTGCTTGGAAGCCAGCATGTGTTCGTTGTTTTTTTCCCTGAGGTTGTACAAGCCCCAATAATCCCCATTCAAATAAGTCGCTACGGGAGTATAAGCTTGAAGATCCAGACCAGATCCTTCCATGAGACTTGTCAAAGTGATGTCTCGGATGGTGGATTTCAACCAAGCTTGTCCTGAGTTCCGCAACACCAAGGCCTGGAACTTATCATAGCTGCGTTCTTCAAAAAAAGGATAGTCAAATTCTGAAGTACCGTATTTTCCACGTGCAAAAACAGCTAGTGATCTTTGTGCATTTTGCCCACGGCTCCAAGCACCATAAATTTTTACACCTGTATTGAAAGCGACGCCCAAGTCACCCGTTTCTTTTTCGTAAAATGAGAAATGAATTGGGCGCTCCCAATCTTCCCAAAAGTTGGCTCCAAAATAAGGGATGTTGGTATCAAATGTTCCTGGAGGCCCCGTGACATAGATTCCTGTATCCGCATCGAAAAAATTGTCAGGATCCGTCACTAAAGTTACAAAATCTATCTCGTGATTGGCATTGAATAGGTAGGTCTTAGAATCGATTTCGGCGGGAAGGTACCCTGTCGCAAAAAACCCTGCACGCACGACTTGGTTATTCGCAATGCGAATGGGAGCGGTGTATATGGGAGAATTTTCGGTTGGCAAACTGGCATCCGTTGTGTAATGGATTTTTTGTCCTTCGCCAGCTCCTGAAAGTTCCAAATTGACGGGAGCATTGAGGCGTCCCCCCGGAACTGAAAAGACCACAGGATCTTTAAAAACGCCGATGTATTCCTCAGAAGAATTGGGGGCTCCTGGTGTGGTTTCCAAAAAATAAACCAAATTGCCAGATTGAGGAGAAATACCCATCGAAACATTTTGTTTGAGTCCTTCTACCAACAAATCATCTACCAATTCTCCTTCAGGGTTGCTCAACAACAACTGATCAGATTTCGATGAGATTTTAAAGTTGGTGTGCAAACTCCCATTGGAAAAATTCAAAAGATTTGGAGGGGTCGTTCCACTAGAATTGGGCCTTGAAAAGACAGCGGACAAAAAGGGAATTAAGGTCATGTCCGAAGACCACTCGCTTACATTGTGAACTTGTATGGCCAACGTATTGCTTCCTTCTTGTAAAACCGTTTGGGGATTGGCGATTGAAAAACGTTCCGGCACATCACCTCTGTATATTTTAGCTTCGTGATCTGTAAATGTACCGGAATCAAAAGCAGGAGGCACACCGGTGATGTTGGCACGTGCTACTTCATTGCCGTTGATGTATGCGACAAAACCGTCGTCGTAATCCATGTCCAAAACCAACTGAGTCAATGCTTCTAGGTCAGTAACTTGAAAAGATATTCTGGTGTAGACCGAGCGCGTTCCTGTTGGCACCTGTGTTGCATCGTCTCCATCATCGTATCCAAACCCTGAGGTTCCTTGTGCCCAGGAGCCGTCTTGAAAATTAGGAGCTGTCCAATTTGAAGGCGGTTCGCTCGTAGGAATAAGGTAGTTGAAAAGAGCTCCTCGATCTACAAATGTCCTCACGGAAGTGATTTCTGAACGGTCTTTGTCCGAAGCCCACACCCGAAGATAGCCATCGGACGGGATGCTGATATTTGGAAAAACAAACATTGATAGATTGTCAGGGTCGTCAGATATGGTCCAATCTTTTAAAGAAATGGATTGAGAAGAAGTATTGTACAACTCAAACCAATCTGGCGTGTCTCCATCTTCATCTGTATACGTAGAATTAGAAGAAACGGCTTCGCTTATTTGGACTGTTTGAGCGGAAAGTACTGCCGTAAACAAAAACAACAATCTGAAAACATCTTTTTTAAAAATCATTTTTTTGTTTGGGGTTTGAGTATCTGTCAAAGGTACGCACAATTAACAGTAAAGAATGAAAAATGAAACCCTACATCAACACGACATGAATAAATAACTGAATCTTTAAACAAAACGAGCGTCAAACCATCTTTTTGACAAATTGATTGGGAGTCATCCCGACCACTGATTTGAAATTTAAAAAAAAGGTGTTGTAGTTTGAATAGCCGACCATTGAAGAAACTTTCTCCAAGGTATTGAACTTGATAAAATCACTCAACATCAAATCGGTGGCTTTTTGGATTCTCAAAGAAACCAAATAATAGGAAAAACCAAACTCACAGTGGTATTTGAAAATAAATTTCAAATGACTTTGTGGAACGTGAAGTTTGAACGACAGGTCAGTGATTCCAAATTTTTGCTGTGAAAAGTCAAAAGAATTTTCAAAAAAGTCTTCGGTTGCTCTTATGTAGAACTGAACTTGAAATTCAATTTTTTGGGACAACAAAAGATCTTGTTGGTTTGTAATTTCAGAACTCGTATGTGACCAACAAGGGCCCAGTGAAGAGTTGTTCTTATTTAGTCGGTTTGACCTAATTGATCTATTTTTAGCGCCCATCAAAAAAAGTGGATCTGTCAAAATTCGAAGCAAAACAAGGAGCCAAAAAGAGGAGGAAATAAAATAGTAATAGGGTGCAGAAATATGTTGGTGACTGATACGGTTGTAAAAAAAGACGAAAAGTTTTGAAAAAAGAAAAATCACAAAAGTTACAGAAAGAAAAAAAACCCACTTTTGAACAATAGCGTTCTCACTATCCGTATAAGAATCGTAACTCCCATTTGCAGCCTTTGAATACTTTAAAAAAACACGAATCAACAGGAGAAAATACAAAAGAACATACGTAAAAACAATAATGGCTACAGCAATGTGTATAGGTGTTTTCGGAAAAAAAACCTTGTACAAAAGATAAAATACAGGCAAGTGCAGGCAGGAATAAATGAGGTGAAATTCCAACTTCAAACGCGACAATCTTTGAACCTCTGTTTGGTTGAGTAAATGCAAATAAAACAACACAACAACAAAGATTTGAGACTGTAAGAGCAGAACATCATTCAACACCAGCCCATCGACAGAGGGAGGATAAATTATAAGATACAAAAAACGAAGAAGCAAGACGCAAAGAAGTAAAATAAAATACGAATCTGCTATTGGATTTTTCTTTCTGTTGACACGGAAAAAGAAAAGCAAGACAAGGATTGATACCGATGCAAAAACATAGCTGAATTGAAATGTGTCCATAGATTTAGATGCAAGTCATGAAATTGTGTAAAACTACATATTAAAAGACGTAAAATTGCTTTTTTTGAATTAAATTTTAAGATTACTATATATTATAATATCAAAAAATAGATGTCAAATACATAAAATACTTAATGAAAATTGAATTTAAAATTATCATTTCATTTAAAATAGCGTCTGTTTACTCTAAAATTTTGAGCTGAATGTACAAACCCTACTTTAGAGAGCAATACTTAATGTATTTTTGGAATGGAATGCTGTGTTGTTATTTTTAAGTTGTCAAAAAAAACACAGCAGACTTCAATTTTGCAATACCCCAATTGACCCCCACCGCTTTTAATGGGGCTCAACACGGCGAAGCCGTTCCAAAATCAAACAAAAATGCAAACCGAAAAAACGCCCCCTCACAAAAACTGGTTTGTCATTCGTGTAAAGCCACGGTATGAAAAAAAAACTGCAGAACGGCTTGAAAAATCAGGAATCCGTGTGTATTGTCCAACAACAACACAAATACACCAATGGTCGGATCGCAAAAAAAAAATACAAGTCCCTTTATTTTCTACCTACGTTTTTGTTCAGACAGAAGAAAAGGAACGCAACCGTGTTTTTGAAGCACCAGGGGTATTGGGCTATTTGAGATGGCTTGGGCAAGCTGCAATCGTTCGAGAAGAAGAAATTGAACTGATCAAAAAATGGCTTGATAAAGACGTCGTTTCCTCAAAAGTTGAAAAAATAACTTCCGGAGATCTCGTCGCAATTGAATCTGGCCCTTTCAAAGGCAAAAAAGGAACCGCAAAGCAGGTGGGGAAAAAGAAAATTAAAATTCTATTGACAGACCTCGGTCTAAAAGTAACTTTGGATTACCAGACAGAAATCAAAGTCATTTGAAAACCCTAATTAACAAAAGAAAACACCCCCCGATATCTAATTTTTAAAATCCATTGTAATGGCAGACAAAAATTCTTATTTATTGGCAAAAAAAATCATTGAAGATTTTGAAAGTGAGTTTACAAAGCAAAGCGCTGACAAAAAACTCATCAAAGACCACCCTTTTTCAAAACGTTTGCGAAACATCATCGATCTCGTAAACAACAATGAAATCTTAGGGTATCCGTTGGTGACACTTTCCGACGTTCGAAGAGCTGCCTCAGAAGACTTAAACACCCTAAAAGGGATTCGAGGTTTTGGGAACAAAACCCTGGAAGAACTCAAAAAAATAATGAACCACGAAAACTAAGTGGTGCATCCCGTTACTTAGGGAAAATACTAAATTTAAAAACAAACAAATGGCAACTTGTATCAACGTCATCCTCAGTGGAGGATCCGGGACCCGACTTTGGCCTTTGTCCAGGCACAAAAACCCGAAACAATTTTTAAAAATATTTCAAAAAAAATCATTGTTCCAACACACGATGTTGCGCAACAGCAACAAGGTTTCAGATTTTATGTTGATCACCAATGAAACCCAATTAGACATGGCTCAAGAGCAAGCAAAGTCAATTGACCTCAACATCCCGTATCAAATCAGTGAGCCCGTTGGGCGCAATACAGCACCGGCCATCGCCCTTGCTTGTATGGATTTGCAAGAAGACAGTATTTTATTTGTCACGCCATCCGATCAAATGATCGCAGATGATGAGCGCTACCAAACGGCGTTGGATCGAGCCATCTTCCTCGCAGAAAAAGGCTATTTGGTGACCTTCGGCATTCAACCCAAACACCCGGAAACTGGATTTGGTTATATTGAAGCTGCTGGAGAAGATGTTTTAAAATTTCGGGAAAAGCCAGATCTTAAAACTGCCAAAGAATACCTCGCTTCTGGAAATTTTTATTGGAATTCTGGGATGTTCTGCTTTCAAGCAAAAACCTATTTAAAAGAATTAAAAAAATACCACCCCGAAATATTGGCGGCATGCGAACACGCGCACCAATCAAAAGTAGCCGGTCAGATCACTTACGAGGCCATGGCTGCTATTCCCGATGACAGCATTGACTACGCAGTACTCGAAAAATCAAAACTGGTCAAAACAGTTCCCTCAGATTTCGAATGGACAGACCTCGGTTCTTTTGATGCCTTGATAGACTATGCCCAAGAAAAATCTTTGGTGAACGGCATCAAAAAAATTGAAGGTGCTGAAAACGCCCTTGCCTTTTCAAAAAAACTGATCACTACCGCTGGTATGGACAATTTCTTTTTGGTGGAAACATCGGACACAATTTTGCTGTTGCCCATCGGTGAGAGTCAGGAAGTAAAAAAAATCCACAACAAAATCAAAAAAACAAACCCGGAACTTCTGTAAGGGATCGAAATAAAAAAAAATACAGTTTAAAATTAAAATAAGATGAACAAAGTAGCATTGATTACAGGAGTAACCGGCCAAGATGGCGCCTATTTGTCAGAGTTTTTATTAAAAAAAGGCTATACCGTTCACGGTTTGAAACGCCGTACCTCCTTGTTTAATACCGATCGCATCGATCACTTGTACCAAGACCCACATGTGGACAACCAAAAATTCATACTACACCATGGTGACATGACGGACAGCACGAACCTGACGCGTTTGTTGCAACAAATCCAACCTGATGAAATCTACAACCTCGCGGCGATGAGTCATGTAAGGGTGTCATTTGACATGCCTGAATACGTGGCCGACGCCGATGGCATTGGGACATTGCGTCTTTTGGAGGCCATTCGTTTGTTGGGCCTTGAACAAAAAACACGCATCTACCAGGCCTCTACTTCAGAATTATACGGGAAAGTGCAAGAAGTACCGCAGACAGAAACCACGCCTTTTTATCCGCGATCTCCCTATGCCGTTGCAAAAATGTATGCGTATTGGATCACCGTAAACTACCGTGAAGCTTATGACATATTTGCGTGCAACGGAATTTTGTTCAACCATGAGTCGCCTTTGAGAGGGGAGACTTTTGTCACCCGTAAAATTACCCGTGCGGTGTCTCGCATCGCTTTGGGACTTCAGGACAAGTTTTATTTAGGGAATTTGAATTCCAAGCGAGATTGGGGACATGCCAAAGATTACATTCGCATGATGTGGATGATATTACAAGCAGACACTGCTGAGGATTGGGTCATCGCCACTGGACGCACCACAACCATCCGTGATTTTGTAAAAATGGCCTTTGCCCACATTGGGATAAGCCTCGAGTTCAAAGGAGAAGGATTGGATGAAACCGCAGTAATTGCAGCTTGTTCAAATTCGGAATACCAATTGGAAATAGGAAAAGAGATTTTGTCTATTGACCCCAAATATTTCCGTCCAACAGAAGTAGATCTTTTGATTGGAGACCCGACCAAAGCAAAAGAAAAGCTAGGCTGGGTACCAAAAATTCAATTGGAAGAATTGGTAGACGACATGATGTCCTCTGATTTGAATCTCTTTAAAAGAGACAAGTATTTGAATGAAGGAGGACACCAAACCTTGAATTATTTTGAGTAAAAATTGGACTTAATGAATCGTAGATTCTACAAACATTGTCAGTAAATCAAATTCCGAATAGCAAATCCTCAACCAAACATCACTGGATCAACAATCAGGCTAAAAAAATGAAAAAAATTACAAAAACCACAAAAATATACATTGCAGGCCACCGAGGTATGGTGGGATCTGCTTGCTGGAGAGCCCTTGAGGCGAAAGGATATTCCCGTCTGATCGGCAAGACCTCCAAAGAATTGGACCTCAAAAACCAAGCAGCTGTGACAGCTTTTTTTAAAAGCGAACAACCAGAGGTGGTCATCGATGCTGCAGCAAAAGTGGGAGGCATCTTGGCCAACAACAATTATCCCTACCCCTTTTTAATGGAAAACATGCAGATTCAAAACAATCTAATTGCTGCAGCCCACGAAGAAGAGGTTCAAAAATTTATCTTTTTGGGGAGCTCCTGCATCTATCCAAAATTTGCACCCCAACCCCTCAAAGAGGAATACCTCTTAACGGACAGCTTGGAACCGACAAACGAATGGTACGCGCTTGCCAAGATATCGGGGGTCAAACTCTGTGAAGCCATTCGCAAACAATACGACAAAGACTTTGTGAGTCTGATGCCGACAAACCTATACGGGCCTTTTGACAATTTTGATTTAGAAACCTCACATGTCTTACCTGCCATGCTGCGCAAATTCCACGAAGCCAATAACGACAACAGCCCTGTAAAATTATGGGGGTCAGGAACCCCGATGCGTGAATTTTTACACGTAGACGATTTGGCACAATCCGTGATTTTCGCTTTGGAAAACGTGCTTCCTGAACACCTGTACAATGTTGGAACGGGAACTGATGTAACCATCAGAGAATTGGCAGAAACCATCCAAGCCCAAACAGGCCACGCTGGAGAAATCGTTTGGGATACTGACAAACCAGATGGAACTCCGCGCAAGTTGATGGACAGCTCCAAGATGAACGCCTTGGGCTGGAAAGCAAAATACTCCCTGAAAGCAGGGATTGAAAATACCTATGGCTGGTTTCTAAAAAACCAAGAAAATTTCAAAGAAGTAAAACTGTAATTAGAGGATCATGGATTTTATAAAATTGATTACGTACCAAATTAAATAAAGAATCAATTAACAACAAATCCCTGCTTCACTTTCTCATTCACAAATCAAAAAATAAAACATTCTAAAATCATGAAAATAAAAAACATCTGCTGTATTGGTGCCGGTTACGTAGGTGGTCCTACCATGTCTGTCATTGCTTTAAAGTGTCCTGAAATAAAGGTTACCGTCGTCGACTTGAACGAAGCGCGCATTGCCGCTTGGAACAACGAAGACTTGGACAACTTGCCTGTTTACGAACCGGGACTTGCGGAAGTGGTTGCTGAAGCGCGCGGAAAAAACCTGTTTTTCTCTACAGATGTAGATGCTGCAATTGATGCGGCGGACATGATTTTTATCGCAGTCAACACCCCGACCAAAACCTATGGTGAGGGCAAAGGAATGGCCGCCGATCTGAAATTTGTAGAGCTCTGTGCGCGACAAATCGCCCGCGTGGCTAAAAACGACAAAATCATTGTTGAAAAATCGACCTTGCCCGTACGTACTGCCGAAACCTTGCAAACAATCTTGGACAGTACCGGAAATGGCGTGCATTTTGAAGTCTTGTCCAATCCCGAATTTTTAGCAGAAGGCACCGCCATCGACGATTTGTTCAAAGCAGACCGTGTCTTGATTGGTGGCAACCAAACTTCTTCTGGAAAAAAAGCCACCCAAGCCTTGATCGATATTTACAAACACTGGTTGCAAGACGATCAGATATTGACCACCAATGTTTGGTCATCGGAATTATCCAAACTCACCGCCAACGCCTTTTTGGCACAGCGCATCTCTTCCATCAATGCCTTATCGGCCTTGTGCGAAGCGACCGAAGCCGATGTGGACGAAGTAGCACACGCAATTGGAACGGACAGTCGCATTGGCCCCAAATTCTTAAAAGCTTCCGTTGGTTTTGGAGGGTCTTGCTTTCAAAAAGACATTTTAAACTTGGTTTACCTCTGTCGTTATTTCAATTTACCAGAAGTGGCAGATTATTGGGAACAAGTAATCCTACTGAACGATTATCAAAAAAAGCGTTTTGCCAAAAACATGATCACCTCCTTATTCAACACGGTCAACGGCAAAAAGATTGCTTTGTTTGGCTGGTCTTTTAAAAAAGACACCAACGACACCCGAGAATCAGCAGCCATCTATGTAGCCGACCAACTTCTCGAAGACGGTGCCAATATCCACGTCTACGACCCCAAAGTATCGGAAGCAAAAATAAAGGGAGATCTGAGTTATTTATGGGAATTGAATAACATTCCCGAAGCGCGAATCACACAAAAATTGGCACAAGTTTTTGTACACTCCGTAGCTATGGAAGCTGTAGCGGAGAGCCATGCCATTGCGATTTTGACGGAATGGGACGAATTCAAAACTTACGACTGGGCCAGCATCTACGAAAAAATGTACAAACCTGCCTTTCTCTTTGACGGACGCAACATCCTAGACGCTGTTAAGCTTAAAACAATTGGATTCCAATACAAGGGAATTGGAAAAGGGTAAGTTTTATCAAGCAATGAAAGTAAGTTTCATGAAAAAAGGCACTTATCAGATGGCATAAAATTTAAAATAAATCAGCAATTACAAATCACCAACATTAAAAAATGCTTGAAATCAGCAAAAGACACCTTGCAAAGACGCTAACATGGCGCTGCATTGGAACCCTTGACACGCTCTTTTTATCTTGGTTGATAACAGGAAGCCTTTTGACAGGATTTCAGATAGGTTTTGCGGAGTTGTTCACGAAGATGCTCCTCTACTTCGCTCACGAGCGGGCTTGGTTCCAATCCAAAATGACAGACAGCAACAAGCGGCACATCTTGAAAACTTTTTCCTGGCGAGCAGTTGGGACAGTAGACACTTTTCTATTGGGATGGGTGATTACAGGAAACTCTTTAACAGGTCTAAAAATTGGTGGATTTGAGGTATTTACAAAAATGATTTTGTATTTTTTGCACGAAAAATTGTGGTACCGCATCAATTATGGTTTGAACCAGAGAAAAAGGAATATTTAAAGAGAACAAACAATTCTAATTACTTTGAAATGGAGAATACTTTCCAACAACACTACAAATTATCGAAAAAAGAACGGCAAAGGCTTCACAAGCATCCCTCCTTTTTAATTTGGTTTACAGGACTATCCGGTTCTGGGAAATCGACCCTGGCCAATTTGGTAGAGCTAGAATTACACAAGTTGGGACATTCCACCTATACCTTAGACGGAGACAACATCCGAAGAGGTATTAACAAAAATTTGACTTTCTCTGCTGAAGACCGGACCGAAAACATTCGAAGAATTTCAGAAATCGCCCATTTGATGATCGATGCGGGAATCATCACTCTCGGAGCTTTTATCTCACCTTATTTGAAAGATCGTGAAAACATCAAAAAAACGGTTGGAGCATCAAATTTTATTGAAATTTATGTCAATACGAGTTTGGAAGAGTGCGAACGTCGTGATGTGAAAGGATTGTACAAAAAAGCGCGGGCAGGAGAAATTCAAAACATGACGGGTATTTCAGCACCTTACGAAGCTCCGACCCAACCTGATCTTGAAATTGCCACAGAAAACGAAACGACAGAAATGTCTCTCAAAAAAATAATGCGTTTTCTAACTCAAAAAGCACTTTAAAAGATTGGTTGTTTATAAATTAAACCCCTGGGAGAGCTTTCATCGAAAATCAAATTTGTCTTTCGAGAAATTTCAACTCAATTTAAAAATCCTGACAAGCTCTTTTCTAGAAGCAAAAGTCGATTTAATTGAGATATCTGGCAAAAAAATGTTGATACAATAACTGACGTGCCAACACTGATTTAACTTAATTTCAAGACCACAATTAAACGAAATTCCTGAGATGGAGAAACACTTATATTCGGCAATTACAGCTGCATTGGAGGCGGGAAAAGCCATTCTCGAAATTTACCAATCTGGCGATTTTGATATCCAAGTCAAAGGAGACAACTCTCCCTTGACCAAAGCCGATATGGCATCACATCAAAAAATCGCAGCTTATTTAGAAAAAACGAACATTCCAATTCTTTCGGAAGAAGGCAAAGCGATTCCTTTTAAAGAACGCAAAGGATGGAAGCAGTTGTGGATTGTAGATCCGATTGACGGCACCAAAGAATTCATCAAAAGAAACGGAGAGTTTACGGTAAACATTGCCTTAATCGAAAATCAAAAACCCTCAATTGGAGTAATATTTGTACCTGCTACTAAGGACTTGTATTTTTCCACTAGAGAGAAAGGTTCGTACAAATTGAATGTCGATCTTGAAAATTATGATGTTACAACTATAATTTCAAAAGGAAACAAATTGCCTTTAAAACGCACAAACAAAACCTTTACCATCGTGGCCAGTCGTTCCCATATGTCTCAAGATACAGAGGCTTATGTACAGGAAATGCGCATGAAACACGGAGACGTCAAATTGATTTCGAAAGGAAGTTCTTTAAAGTTGTGCATGGTTGCAGAAGGGCAAGCCGATTGTTACCCTCGTTTTGCTCCTACCATGGAATGGGACACGGCAGCAGGACAAGCCATTTGCGAACACGCAGGATTTAAAGTCATTGATTGGAAGACAAAAGAACCCATGCTTTACAACAGAGAAGAATTGTTGAACAATTGGTTTTTGGTAAAGCCCTAAAAAAACGCATGAAAAAACTTATCATTCATATCGGATACCCAAAAACAGCTACGACTTCAATGCAATTGAATTTTTATGCTAAAATGCATGAAGAAAATAAAATCGAATACTTGAATCATCTGAATAAAAAGTCATCGTATTTAGGTGACTTTTATTGCAGAAAAACACTGAGTTATGTCATGGGTATGTCAAATGATTTTGATTTTGAAGAGGAACTTGAAAAGATTAAACTTATAAATAATCCTATCTCGGTTATCTCAAATGAAAACATTTCATTTTTTAGCGAAGATTATTCGATGGCAATCCACAATTCAAATGCCAAAAAAAATGCAAGAAGAATTCGAAAGATATTTTCACCATATTTTGATGAAATCCAAATTCTAATGTTTACGAGAGCTCAGGTGACTATAATCCCCTCATTTTATGCTCAACTATTCAATCACATTACTTCTATCCAACCTAGATTTAAAAAAATGAGTAAATGGTTAGAAACTAATTTTTTTGAAGTTTTAACTGACTCTAAAATAATTTTTAATTACAATCTCATATACAATTCATATGTAAAGGAATTTGGAGAAGACAACGTTAAGGTTTGTCTCTTTGAAGATTTAAAACACAAGCAAAGTAGTGTTTTGAATACACTGTCATCACTGTTTTGTATTGATAAAGGTTTTGTTACCAAATATGCATTCCAGAAAAACAAAAAAAATGTCACAATTAAAAACACTTTAAATCAAATAGAAGCAAGCCCAAGTAGCTTGGTTAATAAACTAAAATATTTTTACAGTAAATACCTACGTTTTTTAATCAGACCCGAGAAAGCAAAAGAAATAAAAATCAAACTAATTAAAAGCGTCCCGAATGCTATTTTAGATCTTAAATTTAAAAATAAATCAAGGGGACTTACTGCCGACGAAAAATTAAAAGTTTTCAAAATATATGAGAAAAGCAACTTAGAACTCTTAAATAAATTGGGTTACACAAGGAAAGAAATGATCAAGTATCAATATCTTAAAGCAAACTAAACATTCAATAGATTTATATTTTAAGTAATATCATTCCAAAATTTAAAATAGTTAATGAAAAAAATTAAATTATACATAAGAATACTTTTACAAAAAAATTACCCCAAACAATACAATAACATTGCAAAGCTCTATTTTAAGATAACAAATAAAAAGACAGCATTCAGATTGGTTACAAAAAACTCAACTATGTGCATAGAGGGGTTTCCTAGGTCTGCGAATAGCTTTACAGTTGCTGCATTCAAAATATGCAGCGGTATAAACAACGGTATTGCAACGCACATGCATTCACATACAAATGTTTTAGAAGCAATCCGGTTAGGTGTGCCAACTCTTGTGCTTGTAAGAAAACCCGAAGATGCTGTGCTTTCATTAAAGGTCTTGACTAAAGAAGATGCCATTATTCGCAATGAAAAACACATAGAAACTCCTATTTATTGGTATCTTAAATGGTACATTATATTTTATTCTTCTCTTTTAGAAAAAAAAGATCTTTTTGTTATCGGAAGGTTTGAAGACATAACCACTAATTTTAGCAAAATAATTGTTGATTTTAACGAAAAATATTCCACAAATTTTACTGTTATTAAAGATGTTGCTACAACAGTAAAAAATATTGACACAAAAAAACCTAGGAATCATATGTTTCCAACTGAATTTAGAGAAAATGAAAAAAAAATAGTGAAGAATGAATTGAAAAGTGAGAAGGAAAAAAAATTGATGGAAGAAGCCAATAAAATTTATGAATTGTTCATATCATAAAATTAACGAAAAAAAACTCGCGACTCAATGAAAAATTTTAAAGATGTTTAATTGCATCTTTTAGATTGTCAAAAATTAAAATGGGGACACTAAAAAAAAACTTATTAAAAAACAGCATCGCAACCGGTAGCAGAAAAGCTGTGTTGATGTTGGACTCATTGCTGTTGGTTCCTTTTTTTATTTACAATTGGGGAGTAGCCTACTATGGAGAATGGTTGACATTGACAATGATTCCCACGGTATTAAGCTTATCTAACTTTGGTTTTGGCACAGCAGTATCCAATCGTTTTGTTTTGAACTACGGGTCAAAAGCAAAAAAAAAAGCAGAAGACATTTTTAAAACCGGCTTTGCATTAGTGACAATTGCATTGGTTTGTGGAATTATCATCAGTGCAATTGCGCTATTCGTCTTGAATGAATTTGAAGTATTTGAAAAATCTTTAATCCAGAAAGAAGAAGCGATTTGGGCAGTATCACTTCTTATTCTGGCCCGTTTGATTGGATTTTACAATCCCCTTTTTTCAGGTCGCTATGTTGCTGCTCGAAAAGCTTCTTTGAGTATTCATTTGGTAAACATAAAGTTCATCTCTGTATTAATTGGTGGATTGTTTATTTTAAACTTGGGGTACGGAATCATTCCTTATGCAATAACTGAATTGGCAATTACTATCTTGTTTACTGCTTTTTATGCTTTCAAAGCATTGAACGTTTTAAAAATTGAAACGGAGTACAAAGGAAGCATAAAAAAGAAATACGCCAAAAGCATTGCTCAAAAGGGAATTGCATACCTCATGTCTCCAGTTTGGCAGTCCATTTATTTTCAGGGGACTACATTTGTCGTTCGAATTATTTTGGGCCCGGAAGCAGTCACGCTTTTCAATACCGTAAGAAAACTGAGTAGAACTGTAAATCAAGTGATCAATATGGTCACTCAAACAATCCTCCCAGAATTTCAATATGAAATTGCACAGGGAAACACAAAAAAATATCATAAGTTATTTAGAGTCTCGATAATCACTGTTTTTTTTGTAGCAATGATTGGCGTCTTTTCTCTTTCAGTATTTGGCCTCTGGTTTTATGAAATCTGGACAAATTCTGCAATCGAAGTGCCTGTTATAATGTGGAATATCTTCATTGTAAGCATTTTATTTAATTCGCTTTGGTGGGCTTCGACAATGGTGTATTCCGCTCTTGACAAACCCTATTTTTTTGCATTGTCTGGTATTTTAGCTTCCATTGTATCTGTTGTCGCTTCTTATTTTTTGGGACAATACATAGGTTTGAATGGCGTTGCCATTGGAAGTTTATCCTTAGATCTAATACTTTCATTTCTCATGCTTCCCTACGCTTGCAAACTACTGAAAATAAAAAAGATAGACCTAATAACTGAGGGGTTCAAAGATTTCAAAAACATGACAGTACAGGTATTCGGAAAAAAATTAGAAGCCAAACATGCTGAACGAAACCAAAGATTTGGGGATGAAATGATTAAATTTCAATCACCCAGAAGATTCAAATCGAACAGCGATTCTAAAAATAAAATTGATGATTAATAAGATCTCTTTTATAAAGTTCATTGTTTTGGTTTCTTTGATTCCTACTTTGTATATCAGTTTCAATCCTGGTGTAGTAGTTATTCCTACACTTTTAACCTTGTATCCATCATTGCTTCTTGTATTAGTACTGATTTTTACAGAAAGATTTGTTTTGATGGATGAAAAAAAAACAGTTCTGATATTTCTTCTTTACTGGATTTTCATCTTTGCAAGAGGTATTTACGATGCAAAGTCCTTACAAGATTGGACAGTTCTTTTATCAAATATGATTGCAAATTTTATTTTTTTTCCCTTAACTATTTATTTGGGCGCACAAAAAAAATATGTTGGCCCATTCATCCGTGCTTTGTTGATTGCTATTCCTTTTATTTTCATCTTAATTCTTGGTAAAGACGATACGGGTCCTTATGGTTTTGTCAAGACCTTATCATGTTCTTTTTTAATCCTTTTAATGTTCCCCTATTTAAACAAAAAACTCAAATTTTTTGTTATTCTAGTTCTTATTGTTATTTTCTCTTATGACATCAGAGTTCGCGCATCACTCCTGTATGGCCTTTTGATTATTTCTTGCATCTTACCTTATTACTTTAGAAGTAATGAGATATTGATTTTATTTAAGGCCTTGAGAAAAACACTTCTGTTTTTCCCTTTGTTATTCGCTGTTTTGGGGGCATCAGGCATCCTTAATGTCTTTGAACACGGGGCAAGTTTTGAATCCATTGAACTCTCCAACGAAGAAAACAAGCAAAAGCAAGACTTGTTGGTCGATTCGAGAACCGGGATCTACAATGATGTACACTCAGCACTTTTAAAACAAAACAAGGTTTTAATTGGATTGGGGGGGTCTGGTAAAACCGACACGTTCCTTACTAAAAACGAAAACAATCAAACTTTTAGAAAAGTTTATGAAGAAGGACGAAGAGGTACTGAAACTCGTATCCTGAATTATTACCAATGGGGAGGTGTGTGTGGAGGATTGATATACCTTGTACTAATTGCAAGAGCATCGTATTTGGCAATCTATCAATCGAAAAACTGGTTTATGATTACATTAGGCCTGTTTGTTTCGATTGGTTTTGTGATGTCATTTATTGCAGACCGACTAATGTATAACCTTAACACCTTATCTAGTTTTTTTATGATCGGGATGTGTCTTAACAGAGAGCTCAGAGCTATGAACGAAAGGGAAATAAAAGCGTATTTAAGAAGTCATTTGAAAGGGTTTTCTTTGACAAAAAAAATAAAAAAATATGAAAATTAACATTGCCTCTTTTGGGGGAAGAAGTCACCTGCTGAATCTTTCAATAGAACTCATAAAACATGGACATAGCGTAAATTTCTATTCCTACCTTCCCAATAAACGGGCAAAGGTGTTCGGGTTAAAAAAAGAACACAACAAAAATTATTTCACCATTGCTTTGCCGTTTTTGCTGCTGTTAAGAATAACAAAAAGAGCGCAATGGGCTGTTTATATGTACCATCGATTTTTTGACTGGTACATATCTAGAATTATGGAACCTTGTGATGTCTTTATCGGACACAGTCCAATGCACCTAAAGTCGCTATTGGTTGCAAAAAACAAATTCAATGCCACGGTGTTTTTAGAGAGAGGGACGAGTCATGTCTTAAATTTCATTGATCTATTAAAAGAGAATCCTCTTAAAAAATCAACAATTTCTGAAAAAAATATTCAGCGGGATTTAGCTGGTTACGAACATGCTGATTACATAAGCATTCCCTCAAATTATGTAGCCGAAAGTTTTGTTAGACATGGGATTCCCAAAAAAAAACTATTTGTAAATCCGTACGGTGTAGATTTAACTGACTTTCAACCGACAGAACTGGATGCTAAATCTCATTTTGACATGATTTTTGTCGGTCAATGGTCGTATCGAAAAGGAGCTGATTTGATGATTGAATTGTGCAAAAAAAATCCTGAATTGAGTTTGATTCATTTGGGGACCGTTGGAGATGTTCCTCTTTCCAACTTAAAAAACATCGTTCATGTTAGTGCTGTAAATGAAAAAAAAATCATCGATTATTACAAAAAATCCAAGATATTAATTCTCCCCTCGAGAGAAGATGGATTTGGGATGGTTTTGACGCAGGCGATTGCTTGTGGTTTGCCTGTCGTATGCTCAGGTGAAACAGGTTCAAAAGAGATAAAAGACCTGCTTGAAGACGACAAATTTATCACCGTTATGGAAGACTATAATTGTAAAGAATTAACTGAGTGTGTCAAGATTGCATTGGACATCTCAAAAACACAAAAAGGAAAAAGATCCTATTCCAAATCTTTAGAAAGCAAATTTTCTTGGGAGGCCTACGGAATTCGATATCAACAGTTTTTAGAAAAAACAAGACCCAATCAATGATGTATTTTAAAAACCTTTCAAAAAGAATCCCCTTAAATACTTAAATTGCCAACAATTTTTTAGAAAAAAATCATTGCATTTGAACCTCAATTAATAGTAACAAATAAAATATCTTTCAGCTTCTTTGTGAATAATTTTAAAACTTTTTTATCTTTAGACCATGCTTAGCCAATTAATGAAATGTTTCAGGAAATTAAATTTCTTTCTTTTCAAAAAAAGATTTACAAATCCCAATTGTGTAATAGATAGGACTTTAGCTAATGAATTCATTTATAAATTGTTAAGTTCCAAGAGTCCATGTATGATTTCGAGATTTGGAACCACAGAACTCATCACAATCAACAACTATTTATGCATTACCCAAAAAGACCCAATCGTCAAGAAACTTAAAAAATTTATTTCTGACAAAACACACCTGCCTTGGTGGGATGAAAAAAACTTCAAATACCTGGATGAATATTCAGGTGTCTTCCCTCCGACAAAAGAGATGGCAGTACGCTTTTCCAAAAGGTATTTAAAAGATATCCCTGAAATCGATGTTTTGGGCTCGTTTCAATACTACGAAAAATTCATGCCTCTGTCTGATAATGTTCAGAATATACACCTCGAGGCACTGTATCCCTTCTTTGTCAACAATCCGTGGACACGGGTGCTGAAAGGGAAAAAAGTATTGGTCATTCACCCTTTTGAAGACACCATAAAAAAACAATACTCAATCCGGGAAAAACTTTTTAACAATTCTGACGTGCTTCCAGAGTTTGAGCTAATCACCCTTAAATCTGTTCAATCTGCTGCAGGAATAAGACCAAATGACCTCAACGATTGGCATGAAGCTCTTGAACACATGAAAAAACAAATTGATGAAATTGATTTTGACATTGCCATTATTGGCTGTGGTGCATATGGGTTACCGTTGGCAGCACATGTAAAAAGAATCGGTAAAAAAGCTTTCCATATCGGAGGCGGTTTGCAATTGTTGTTTGGCATCAAAGGAAAAAGATGGGACAACCCAAATTATGGAGTTGATGAATTTAAAGAACATGAATTTTTAATGGCGGAACCTTACTGCAGTCTTTATAATAACTATTGGACCAGGCCATTGCAAGATGACACTCCAAAAACAGCCTCGAAAATTGATGAGGCAACATACTGGTAAAAAATGAGACCCCTAAAAAGATTTCGTTCCTTCAACATTCTTGCAACACTGTATTTCAATTTTAAAATGCTGAAATTCAAGCAGGCTTTGAAATTGCCATTTATTTTTAATCACAAAATACGATTTGAAAACATCTCTGGTAAAATAATTCTAAAGAACAAGAAGATTTCAAGAGGGATTGTTAAAATAGGTGCCAGAGGCTCCGATATGTTTCCACACTCAGCTACTGTGATTGATTTGAAAGGAACTGTTGTCATTGATGGCAATTTGGACATTGGCCATGGTTGCTTGATAAGAGTGGATAAAAAGGGTGTCTTGAGTTTTGGAAACAATGTTACTGTAGGAGCACAATCAAAAATATTTTGTGTCAATAAAATTGTTTTTAAAAATCAAATAGACATCAGTTGGGAGTGTCAAGTTTTTGACACGAATTTTCATTACCTAAGAAATCGAATTGACAACTCTATTGAAGAAATGATTGGAGAAATTGAAATTGGCTCGTACAATTGGTTGGGAAATAGAATCACCGTGATGAAAAACACCAAAACCCCTAAAAATTTCACAGTTGCATCAAACAGTCTATGCAACAAAAGTTATTTAAACCTTCCTTCCTTTTCAATAATAGGAGGCTATCCAGCTAAATTAATAGGAAGTAATAAAGAGCGGGTTTTTGAAAAACTAGAAGGATTCTCAAAATAAAAATTACTAACTCATATGCATCTCTCTAAATTTATAAAGCTGCCGCCATACCATGCATACAAACTGTTAATAAATTTTGTCTTTTGCAAAGTGAAATTAGGAAAGGGGAATTGGGATAGGTCTTGGGTTTTTCACAAGCTACCACTTATCAGAAAACACAGGGATGCAGAAATTAAAATTGGCAAAAATTTTGTCGCCTGTAGCCATCAAAAAAAAATCCATTGGTGTGTTTCAACGGGTCAAGTTATACGCCTTAAAAAGTAATTCATATCTCAAGATTGGAAATCGTGTTGGAATATCAGGGGCAACACTATCTTGTTATCAAAAGATAGAAATCGGGAACAATGTTTTGATTGGAAGTGGGGTTCTCATTACAGACAATAATGCACACGCTATCAATTATTGGGAAAGAAAAGAAGATTCAAAAATCAAAACAGCACCTGTTGCTATTGAAGATGATGTGTTTATTGGCGCTCGGTCAATTATCTTGAAAGGAGTTAGAATTGGAGCTGGATCTGTCATAGGAGCCGGATCAGTTGTCACTCAGGATATACCCCAAATGTCAATAGCTGTTGGAAACCCAGCTAATGTGATAAAGAAAATAGAATTCCAAATAAAAACGCATCTAAAAAAGTTTAAATGAACAAAACAGCGGTGCTACTGACCTGCTTCAATAGAAAAAAAGATACTCTAAAGTGTCTCAATCAATTGTTTTTTTTGAGTCAAGATATAGATGTGTATGTGGTAGATGACAATTCATCTGACGGAACTTCTGCAGCGATTTTAAAAAAATATCCAGATGTACATCTAATTAAAGGGAACGGAGATTTGTTTTGGAGCAGAGGCATGCACTTGGCATGGGAACATGCAAGCAAGAACAAATACGATTTCTATTTATGGTTGAATGATGATGTGATCCTTTATGAAAATTGTTTTGATGAATTGTATGCATGTACAAATATTTTAAGCTGCAAAGGCATTGTTTCTGGAATTATAGAAACCGCTGACAAATCAAAAATTATATATGGCGGCACAGACAGGCAGCGAAACATTATCAAACCCAACGGACATTTACAGCAGATCACAAACATGAATGGAAATGTCGTTTTGATTCCAAGCGCCGTGTTCGAAAAACTTGGCAATTTGGATCCTACTTTTCACCATGACCTAGGTGATGTCGATTATGGATACCGTACTCATAAGGAGGGGTTTTCTGTTTGCTCAACTAGAGTAGTTGTTGGGAGTGGCCAAGTAAATGACCTATGCAGAATGCGTGTGGAAAATTGCAGCCTAAAAGAAAGATTTCAAAAATTGTACTCTCCTTTGGGTTCCCCTCCAAAACTAAACTTTTATTTCCGAAAACGTCATTTCGGATTTCTGAATGCCTTTTCTTTTTACGCATTCCAATTAGTCTTGAATACCCTTCCTGATTCTTTGGTAAAATTAATCTTTGGGAATAAATATTCTTCATGAAAGTCCTTCACATTATAGCATCCATAGACGAAAGTGCTGGCGGACCGTCTCGTTCGGTTCCAAAAACTTGCATTGAATTGGCGAAATTGGGCGTTGATATCGAAATAATAACCCAAACCTCACCAAACCCTGTTAAGATTCCAAAAAATGAAAATCTTAAGCTTGTGTATAAATCGATTAGGGCGCTCAATAAACTCGGATCAAATTTAAATAAGTCAGACGTTGATTTGATCCACATCCAACACATTTGGAATCCCTATGTAAATGTCATGGCCTATTGGGCTCGAAAAAAAAACATCCCATATATTATCAGCACAAGGGGCATGTTGGAACCTTGGATTTTGGCTTGCAATCCTTGGAAGAAAAAACTGGGCATGTGGTTGTACCAAAACACAGCCATCCGCAAAGCAGACCACTTGCATGCCACCGCCCAAATGGAGGCAGATAACATCAGAAAATTAGGATACAAAACCCCCATCACCAACATTCCCAATGGCATTGATTTGAGTGAAGTCAAAACTCTTAAAACTAATTATGGCACCAAAAAAATGGTGTTTTTGTCTCGAATCCATCCCAAAAAAGGGATCGAATTGCTTTTGGAAGCCTGGCGAACGATGGACTCCAAAGAATGGACTTTGGAAATTGCAGGTGATGGGAACCCCTCTTATGTCGAGACACTGAAAAAGAGCGCATCCGACTTAAAAGAAGTGTGTTTCATAGGCCCCCAATACGGAGAAGCCAAATGGGATTGCATTCGCTCGGCAGATGTGATGGTCTTGCCCACCTTCAGCGAAAACTTTGGCATTGTGGTTGCAGAAGCCTTGGCAGTTGGTGTTCCGGTCTTAACGACCATGGGAACACCGTGGGAAGATCTAGAAACCCATAAGTGCGGTTGGTGGATTGAACTGTCAGTTGCCAATTTAAAAAACACCCTTGAAAACATTGTCAACAGTCCCATAGAGGAATTTGTAGCCATGGGCAAACGCGGAACAGTATTGGTCAAAGAAAAATACGATACCAAGGCAGTAGCTGAAGACATAAGCGCATTGTACAATCAAATAATCCTAGAATAATGAGCGCATTGGAACTGTCAAATTACAACCATAGTTTTGGATTTAAAAACAAAATAAAAAGAGTGCTTTGGAATGTGACATCACTTTTTTTATTTCGACCCTTTGCAAGTCGTTTTTTCAAAAAATGGCGCATATTGGTATTGAAATGTTTTGGTGCAAAGTTGGCTTGGTCCGCACATGTCTATGCTTCAACAAAAATATGGGCGCCTTGGAATTTAGAAATGGGAGCAAACACATGTCTAGGTCCTAAAGTGGATTGTTACAACCAAGGAAAAATAAGTATTGGCAGCAATACCGTAATTTCCCAAAAAAGCTACTTGTGTGCCTCCTCACACGATTTCAACAAAAAAGAATTCCCTTTGGTTTTAAAACCCATCACAATCGGAACAGGTGTTTGGGTGGCAGCGGAAACTTTTATAGGACCTGGAGTTGCAATCGAAAAAAATGCCGTTATTGCCGCAAGAAGTGTTGTTGTCAAAAACGTTGCAAAAAACACCATTGTAGGAGGAAATCCCGCACAATTCATTAAAAACAGAAATCTTGAATAAAATACCAATTACTGTTGTGGTTTCCGTAAAAAACGAAGAGCTCAACCTGCCTTCTTGTCTTGAAAAACTCGTTCGCTTTGATCAAATAATTGTAGTCGACTCTCAAAGTACAGACAAAACAATAGCGATCGCGAATGATATGGGTGCCGAAATACTGCAGTTCCAATGGAATGGAAAATTTCCGAAAAAACGGAATTGGACACTTCAAAACGCAGACATCAAACACGAATGGGTGTTGTTTTTAGATGCGGATGAATTTGTATCGGAGGCTTTTGTATCTGAAATAGCAACAAAGACAGCAAATACAAACTGCAATGGATTTACTCTTCAGTTTGAAAATTATTTTATGGAAAAAAAACTGCGTTATGGTTATGGTTTTCACAAAAATGCCTTGTTTAAAAAAACAAAGGGAGCTTATGAAAAAGTAAAGGAAGATTTATGGAGTCACTTGGACATGGAAATCCATGAACACCCTATCATTAAGGGTGAAATAGGTTTGATAAAATCCAAAATAACGCACAAAGATTTCAAATCTTTGGAACATTATATTCAAAAACACAATGCCTATTCAAGCTGGGAAGCCCAAAGGTACTTTCAAATCAAACAAGAAGAAAACAGAGTCTTGTCTTTAAATCAAAAAATCAAATACGGACTGATGGCTACAGGATTGTTACCGATGGTTTACTTTATAGGTGCTTACCTTGTAAAATTGGGGTTTTTAGATGGGAGAGCCGGCTTTTATTTGGCGCGCTTCAAAGCTCATTACTTTTTCCAGATTCAAACAAAAATCAAAGAAATTTCGAATAAATAATAACTCCTTATGAAAAAAATACTGATTACTGGAGGTGCTGGATTTGTAGGTTCCCATTTGTGCAAACGTTTGTTAAACGAAGGGAATGAAGTGGTCTGCTTGGACAATTACTTTACAGGCACCAAAAAAAACATCGTAGAACTACTAGACAATCCCTATTTTGAGATGGTACGCCACGACATCACCGAACCTTTTTATGCAGAGGTAGATGAAATTTACAACATGGCCTGTCCCGCTTCACCCATCCACTACCAATACAATCCCATCAAAACCATCAAAACCTCTGTCATGGGGGCCATCAATGTGTTGGGCTTGGCAAAACGCGTAAAAGCAAAAGTCTTACAAGCTAGTACGAGTGAAGTTTACGGCGATCCGCATGTTCACCCACAAACAGAAGATTATTGGGGGCATGTCAACCCGATTGGAATTCGCTCTTGTTACGACGAAGGAAAACGCTGCGCGGAAACTTTGTTTATGGACTACCACACTCAAAATGAGGTTGCCATCAAAATTATACGTATTTTCAACACTTACGGACCAAACATGAATCCCAATGACGGACGTGTGGTCTCCAATTTTATTGTGCAAGCTCTCAAAGGAAAAGACATCACCATTTTTGGAGATGGTTTGCAAACACGTTCGTTTCAATACGTAGATGATTTGGTGGAAGGAACCATTCGTATGATGAATTCAACCCCTGATTTTTTAGGTCCTGTTAACATCGGAAATCCGCATGAATTTAGCATGCTCGAACTGGCAAAAACAGTCCTGAGACTCACTGAATCCAAATCCAAATTGCGCTACATGCCCATGCCGCAAGACGACCCCAAACAACGACAACCTAATATAGACTTGGCTTTTGAAAAATTGGATGGCTGGATGCCGACTACCCAACTCAACGAAGGATTGACCAAAACCATTGCCTATTTTGATTCGGTACTCTAAATCCCAAAAAAATCTTGAAAATCTCCATCATCACCATTGTTTACAATAACAAGGCCTGTATTGCAGCTTGCATAGAATCCGTTCTTGCACAAACCCATCACAATATAGAACATGTGGTCATCGATGGAGGTTCCACCGACGGAACCCAAGAAGTGATTGCTCCATACGTTGAAAAATTAGGCTACTATGTCTCCGAAAAAGACAGCGGTTTGTACAATGCTTTGAACAAGGGAATTCAAAAATGTACTGGAGATGTCATTGGGATTTTGCATTCAGACGACCTCTTTTACGAAACTTCCACGCTTGCAAAAATAGCGACCCAATTTCAAAACAGCCAAGCCGATTTGGTCTATGCCAACGGGCTGTATGTAAAGCGCGAAAACACCGATCGAATTCGTCGTATTTACAAAGCAAAGCCCTTTCAAAATCACTCCTTAAGAATGGGATGGATTCCACTGCACACCACCATCTACGTAAAAAAAGAAGTATTTCAAGAGTATGGATTGTACAACGAAGACTATGAAATAGCCAGCGATTACGACATTTCCTTGCGGTGGTTTTTAGAACCAAAAATCAAGAAATTATTTCTAAATAATTGGGTGGTCAAAATGCGCTTGGGAGGCAAAAGCACCACCGCCAAATTGCAGAAAAAAAAATCTATGGAAGATTTAAAAATCATCAAAAAACACAACCTACTTGGTCAAATTACGCTTGTTTTTAAAATTCTAAACAAAATCCCTCAGTACTTAATTCCTAGATTCGCCCCATCAAAAAGCTTTAGGTAGTTCCATTTAATTTGTTAAATATCCTTATATTTACATCGGCTTTAAAAAAAAGTTGTTAGCATACTGCTTCTAATAGCGAGTTCATCCCCCACCCCAAATGAACACAAGAAAAATAGATCTGATTCTTTATTACCTCGTTTTAGAACTCTTTGTTTTAAACCTCTCCTACTATCTGGTCATCAGTTATGAGTTAATCAATCATTCTACAGAGGATTTTCAATATCGAAGTTTCATTCAAGAAAATTTTGCTTATCTCATTACCTATATTCTGATTTCCAAAAAAAACCTCTACCTAAGAGATGGTTTTTACAACCGTGCGTGGCGCATCACCTATCGAACAGCCGCCTATGCCTTGGTTTCTATCATTGTCAATGTTTTAATCGTAGAAAAACCCTTTCTACTAAGGGAGGATTACACTGTCTTTTTGCTTCTTTTTTACGGCTTGTGCCTCATCGCTTATTACATGGTCTACAAGTATGTCCGTAGTTCGCGTTCCAAGGGCCGCTATGTAAAAAGCACCTTGATCGTGGGCTCTGATGATACGGCCAAATCCTTGGCAGCCATCTTGTCCAACAACAAAATTTTGGGGTATAATTTTTTGGGATATGTTTCGAAGGAAGATGAAAGCTTTACTTTGGGGAAAATTGAAGAGTTGGAAGAACTCATCGAAAAACTAAAAATACAGGTCTTTTTTGTGACTTTTTCTGTTTTTAAAGAACAGCCCCATCTAAAAAAAATGTTGCAGTTGTCCATCAAAAAAGGAATTCGCATCAAGTTGGTGCCCCAAAAAGAGGCGTTGTTCAATTTTAAAACTGAAAATTCTGTGGGGGGAATTACCGTCATCGATCCTTTTGATTTTCCTATGGACAAAATTAGAAACCGAATTCAAAAAAGAGTCGCAGATGTCCTTTTTTCATCAGCAGTCATTCTATTAATTTTGTCATGGTTGCTGCCCATCTTGGCCCTGCTGATTGTAATAGACTCCAGAGGTCCTGTGTTTTTTGTCCAAAAAAGAACCGGCGTGAGCAACAAAACTTTCAACTGCCTCAAACTGCGTACCATGAAACAAAACAAAGCTTCCGAAGAAAAACAGGCAGAAAATGAGGACCTGCGCATTACGAAAATTGGCAAATTTCTACGCAAGTACAACTTAGACGAATTGCCGCAGTTTATCTGTGTCTTGTTCGGACAAATGTCTGTGGTGGGGCCGCGGCCACACATGCTGTTTCATACAGATCTCTACTCCAAAGAAATCCTCCACTACAAGTCCCGGCATTTTATCAAACCTGGCATCACGGGTTGGGCGCAGGTCAATGGATTTCGCGGGGAAACCGAACAATTGTGGAAGATGGAAAAACGCGTAGAGTACGATATGGATTACATCGAAAACTGGTCCTTGATCAAAGACATCAAAATCGTCTTTGCCACTCTTTTTAGTGAAAAAAGTTTTCAAAATGCTCGCTAATTTAGTCGTAAAAACCAAAAAGAACCAACTCACATTTCAAACTACAAAGTTGGCCATTCAAATCATACATGATATTTCTATTCATTCATAAATTCAATACCCATATCTATGAAAATCCTTCGTAAAGCAAAAATTTTTTTTATGATGTTGGCTGCTGCTTTGAACTTTTATTCTTGTGCTAGTAAAAAAGAAATTCTTTATCTCCAAAACGAAGAAAACTATGTTCAAAAACAAGTCCAAACGGTTGAAAACACATTGCAACCCAATGACATACTGAAAATAGAAGTAGTAACTTCTGTCCCCGAAGCAGCGATTCCCTATAGCAAAGATCTGGATGGAGGAAGGTTTGCAAATAGCATGGATCTTATGAAAATGGAAGGATATTTGGTCAATTCGAATTACAGCATTGATTTTCCAACCTTGGGAAATGTTTTGGTCAAGAACTTGAGTCCTAAAAAATTAGAAAGACTTTTAAAAAAGCGATTGATAACAGAAGGGCATCTCATTAATCCTCGCGTAAATGTTCGTTTGTTAAACTACAAAGTAACCGTCTTGGGAGAGGTAAAAATACCAGGCACCTTTGGACTTGTAGAACCCCAACTAAATATCTTTCAAGTGCTTGGTTATGCGGGAGATTTGACCATTACTGGAGAACGAGAAGAAGTCTTGTTGATTCGTGAAGAGGATGGACAACGCCGAACAGCAATGTTGGATTTGACCTCCATCGAACTGCTTGACAGTCCATACTACTTCGTCAAACCGAACGATGTCATCATAGTCAAACCCAATCATGCGAAAATTCAAAGTGCGGGATATATTGGCAACCCGTCTACGCTCGTCGCCATTGCCTCTTTACTCATCAGTACCTTAGTCCTCCTAACCAATTAAGCTATGAATACCTCCTACAAGAACGAAGATTTATTTGCAGAAGATAACATTATCGACCTCAAAGAAATACTGAGAAAATACCTCGATTACAAGTTATGGTTTGTAGGATCGGTCTTAATTTCCTTGGCCATTGCTTTCTTTTACCTGCGACATACCCCCATTACATACTCTAGTTCTGCAAAAATCAAATTGTTGACGGATGCAGAAGCAGCTACCATTCCAAGTATCGCCAACCTCAGTTCCTTGGCTGCCAATGACATCAACCATGAAAACGAAATCGAAATTCTATCCTCCTACCGATTGAAGGAAGCATTAGTGCGCAAATTAAATTTGACACATAGTTTTTCGCGAATAGAACGTTTCAAGTCGGTAGACATTGAAAAACCACCTTTTAACTTTGAACAAACCATTAACCAAGACAGCATTAAAAGTTTCAAATCCTATGAAGTATACTTGAGTACCGAAGAACTGCGCATCAATTCGATAATCAATGAAAAAGAGCAAAGTTATCTCTTTAAAGATTTTAACACCCGAAACCAAAAACATTCGCTGCCCTTTGAGATTGACATTCCAAAATCGATGGTTCCTGAGTTGATTGAAAGGAAATTTACCAATCAGCACTTCCTAATTAACTTTGTGCCCATTCATGACGCAAGTTTGTCCTTGCAACAAAGGATTCAAGTCAAACGTGCAGGGGAATTTAGTGATGTAATGCAGCTTTCTATTAGCAGCCAATTGAAGGACAAAAACGAACAAATCCTAAACAGCTTGATTGACGTTTACAACTCGGACGGAGTCAAAGACAAACAATTGGTCGACCGAAATACCATCGAATTCATTGACAAGCGATTTGAGTCTTTGGAAGGAGAGTTGAATACCATTGAAGAAAACATAAAGGTTTTCAAACAAGAAAACAGTTTTGTCGACCTAAGGGTAAGTGCTCCTTTTAATTTGGAAAAACAAAACCGCGCGGATGCTGCTTTGTTTGACATTGAAACCCAGCAGGTGTTGACGCAAATGCTTCTTGAAAGTTTGCAAACACAAAACAGTGAGCTCCTCCCAGAAAACATTGGGGTAAACAATACGTCCGTTAACTCCATTGTAAACAACTACAATGAGATGATTTTAGAGCGAACCAAGCTTTTAAATAGCGGGGGAGCCAACAATCCAAATGTCCTGTTACTCAACAAATCTATTTCAGAATTTAGAGCCAATTTGGACCGCTCGTTAAACGATTACAGTAAACAAATCGAAGAGTCAAAAAAACAATGGAAACTCCGCAATCAACTACACGACAACAGTGTGGCTTCCTTACCACTCAAAGAAAAACGGCTGCGTGAAATCGAACGAAAACAAAAAATCAAAGAAAGTTTGTACATATTGCTACTCGAAAAAAGAGAAATCGCAGCCATCCAATTGGCCGTGACTGAACCCATCGTCAAGGTCGTGGATTATGCCTTGTCATCAGCTGGTATTGTAGCAACAAAAAGCAAAATTGTCTATACAGCGGGCATTGCCTTGGGGTTGTTACTTCCCTTTTCGGTCCTTTTTGTCTTATTTGCAATGGACACTAAAATTCACAACAGAAAAGACATCGAAAAAGAAGTGTCGGATGCAAATATCATTGGAGAGATCCCTGAAGTACCCAGATCACAAGCCCTGCTCTATACAAATCCCAACGAACGTACAATTCTTGCGGAAGCGACACGTATCTTAAGTGCCAATTTGGAATTTTTCCTGTCCAAAAAAGGAAAAGAAAAAGGAAAAGCGCATGTTGTTCTCTGCACATCTAGTATCCAAGGGGAAGGAAAGAGTTTTGCAGCGATGAACCTCTCCTTAGCAATGTCGAGTTTGAACAAAAAAGTACTGTTGATCGGCGGAGATTTGAGAAATCCACAAATTCACAAATACCTCAAAATCGACAAGAAAAGAGGCGGCTTGGTCAACTACCTCATGGACAACAGCTATGACTGGAAAAGTTCCATTATCAAAAGTTTTGAAAACCACCCAACTCACGAAATCTTAATTGCAGGGATTTTGCCTCCAAGACCCACCCAACTTTTGACCAATGGCAACTTTGAAAAATTGATTGAGGAAGCGAAAAGTTCATACGATTACATCGTCATTGACAGTGCACCCACCTTATTGGTCACCGATACCTTACTGATGGCCGATTTGGCAGATGTTACGATTTATTTGACGCGTGCCAACCATACCGACAAAAAATTAATTGCCTTTTACAAAGACCTGAAACAAAAAGGGAAACTAAAAAATCTGGCAATTGTCATCAATGGTTTGGGTCCCAAAAATGCATACGGCTACGGCTATGGATACAAATACGGATACAAATACGGATACAACTACGGCTACAGCTATGGCTATTCCGAAAAAGTAGACAAGAAAAAAACCTGGAGAAACATTTTCAGAGCTTAAAAAGTCTCGTTTTTATAAAGCTAAAAAACCACTTGATTTCTCAAGTGGTTTTTTTTGTCCTTTTTTTGAAATCCTAAATTCAGTGTCGGTGAAGCAAAGATTATGTGAAATGGTGACCTGTGATGTAAAATGAATAATTCAGCGTTGATAGTTAATTAAAATTCACCTTATAAATTTAGGTAGTGCCTTCTTTTCTTTTAAAGTTCCTTTACATCTCAAAAATATGTTCCTATCTTGCTACGTAATTGAAATCAAACAAAAACCATGCACAGCCCCCTCCCACAGCCTTCCCTTATTGCAAAAACTAGGGCCATGTTAACTGGCGATGAAAACACAAGCAATTCAAAAACCCCTTACCACTCCATAAAAATTGCTATTTGGATTTATTTTGGCTTGTGGCTGTTTGAAGGATCCTTGCGCAAATGGATCCTACCCGAATTGGCAACTCCCCTGTTGGTTGTTCGCGACCCGCTGGCAATTGGCATTCTATTCATGGCGTTCAAACAACAACTGCCCTTTCTCAACAGGTACATCTATGTAGCGTGGATTTCCACTGTTATAGCTGCAATCATAACGCTCACAATGGGGCATAAAAACCTCTTTGCCTCCCTGTTTGGGGCACGAATCATGCTGTTGCATTTCCCACTGATTTTCATCATTGGAAAAGTATTCACAAAAATAGATATCGAAAAAGTTGGACGGATTGTACTGTTGTTAACCCCTTTGATGTCTGTTTTGGTTGCCTTGCAATTTAACAGTCCCCAATCTGCTTGGGTCAACCGAGGAGTTGGAGGAGATTCTAATGGAGCAGGTTTCGATGAAATCCTTGGTTATTACCGCCCACCTGGCACCTTTTCGTTTATCATTGGCCTGTCTTCTTTTTACCCACTTGCAGCCGTATCTGTTCTCTACTTTTGGCTTTCCAAAGCTGCTTGCAATCGACTTGTATTGTTCCTAGCAGCTGCAAGCATGTTGTTTGTATTGCCATTGACCATTTCGAGAGCTGCAGTTTTTTGGGTCCTCGCAGTTGGGGTAGCTGCAATATTGGGTGTCTTTATCCAAAACAAAACCGTCACATACCTTAAACTTTTTATCCTGATTCTTATCATTGGATTGCTGTTTTTGGTCTTTGAAAATTCTGCCCTGTTCCAAGTGGGCTTGGAGGTTTTTTCAGCACGTATCGAAAAAGCAAATCATGGGGAAACATTAAAAGAATCCTTTGGCTTGCGGATGCTAGACCAACTTATTGGTCCTTTGTTGCAACTAAAAAACTACCCCCTCATTGATGGACGATTGGGAATGGGCACCATTGCAGGAGCTGCGCTCATGGGAAAGTCAGGCTTTTTGATTTCGGAAGATGAGGTCGGTCGTTTGTTTGGTGAGCGGGGCCTAATCCTTGGTCTGATCGTCTATGGATGCCGTGCTGTTTTGTTGATTTTTTTAGGGATTGATGTGTTGAAAAGCTTGGTGAAAAAACAACTCTTGCCCCTGCTGTATTTTGCACTCGTCTTTTTTTGTCTCTCAAGACAACAATGGGGCTCCCCGACATGCTTGGGCTTTTCAGTAATTGCAACTGGGTTTTTTATCGCCAGTTTGAAAACCCCTTCGAAAACCATCTAAAGCCTAATCCAAACTTTGCTCGAGAAACTGTGATTGGCAATTCGTGATTCAGGACTTGTAAAAAAGATAAGAAATCTTCCATAAAAGCACAAAAAAAACGCAACTCCTTTATTGTAAAAGAATTGCGTTGTGAAGTTGTTGACCCACAAGGACTCGAACCTTGACTGACGATACCAAAAACCGGAGTGCTACCATTACACCATGGGTCAATAATTGGGTATTGCGGGTGCAAATTTAACGCAAAGTTTCCTTCTTACAAAGGTTTTTTTAACTTTTTTACAGGCGTACAAAACGGGGTTTTTAAAGTCAAGACATCCTTGTGTTCAAAAGAAATTACAGACAACTCTTTGGAATTGAAATCGCCTTGCTGCCCTCAAAAATAACCGCCGAGAAATTGCATTCCAAGGCATCTGTTTGCAATTTGACAAAAAAGAAATGTTAAAAACGTATTCGAAAGTAAAAACCAAAGAACTATTCGCATTAAATTATTAAATTCGCATACACCTAGAAAAAACCTTATGTTCTTGACAAACTACAATAAATGGAATGCCCTGTTGGGCTGGCTGGTCTTTGCAATCGCAGGCGTCACTTACACCTTGACCTTAGAGCCCACAGTTAGTTTTTGGGACTGTGGAGAATACATCTCCACCTCCGTGAAATTAGAAGTAGGACATCCGCCGGGAGCTCCATTGTTTCAAATGCTGGGGGCCTTTTTTGCCTTGTTCAGTTCAGAAGTCACTGAAATTGCCAAAATGGTCAATTTTATGTCGGGACTTGCCAGTGCCTTTACCATACTTTTTCTCTTTTGGACGCTGAGCAACTTGGCCAAAAAACTGGCGTTGAAATCGGGGGAGTTTACAGAAAGCAAAGCCATCGCTGTTTTTGGAAGCGCCTTGGTCGGCTCCTTGGCCTATGCATTTTCAGACAGCTTCTGGTTCAGTGCCGTCGAAGCGGAAGTCTATGCCATGTCCTCCTTTTTGATGGCGCTCTTGTTTTGGCTGGCCTTGAAATGGGAAAGCGAGATGCACGAAGCACGCGGTCACAAATGGCTTTTGCTGATTTGCTATATCGTAGGACTTTCCTTTGGAGTGCACATCCTGTCCCTCCTCGTCATCCCGGCAATTGTCTTTATTTACATTTATAAAAACCATACAAATATCAAGGGAAAACGATTTGTCATCGCCAATTTGGTGGCCATTTTGGTCCTTGCCTTTGTCTTTAAATTTCTATTTCCTTTTACCTTGCGATTCTTTAGCGTGGCAGAGCTCTTTTTTGTCAATACGGTGGGCATGCCTTTCAACTCGGGAAGCATCATCGCAGGCTTACTTCTTTGCATTGCTTTCTATTTTGGGTTGCAATACACCCGCAAAAAGCAACTCTTTTGGGCAAACACCTTGACCTTGTCCGTCTTGTTTCTCATGATTGGATTTTCTTGTTGGCTGATGCTGCCAATTCGCTCCAACGCCAATACGACCATCAACGAAAACAACCCTTCGAGTGCAAGAGAGCTGCTCGCTTATTACGACCGGGAGCAGTATGGAGATGCCAACGTATTTTACGACACCTACTACTCCATCAGCTACAACCGAGAACAAAAGACAGACGCTTACGGAGATCCCCTCTTTGAAGACGAAAAACCCAAATACGAAAAAGACCACAAAACGGGCACCTATGTGATCGTAAACAAGTACAAAAATGCCAGACCGGTCTATACCGACGAACACAAAGGCCTGATTCCGAGAATGACCAACCCCGCAGCCATTGACAATTATAAAGCTATTGCAGGAATCCCTGCCAACAGTACAAAGAGACCAAGCTTTGCGCAAAACCTTCGGTTTATGATCCAGTACCAATTCGGCTACATGTACGGCCGCTATCTCTTGTGGAATTTCGTGGGACGCCAAAACGACGTGCAAGGGAATTTGGACATTCAAAACGGCAACTGGCTGAGTGGCATTGCAGTTGTCGATGAAGCCCGATTGGGGCCGCAGCGCAATTTGCCCGAAGAAGTGGAAAACAACAAGGCGAGAAATACCTATTACTTCCTTCCTTTCCTTTTGGGATTGCTGGGACTGGTGTTTCAACTCAAACGAGATCCCAACAATTTTTACACCTTGTTTTTGTTTTTTGCCTTTACGGGCTTGGCGATTATCTTTTACACCAACCCCAAACCCTTTGAACCTCGAGAACGCGACTATGCGGTCGTGGGCTCTTTTTATATTTTTGCCATTTGGATTGGTTTTGGCGTGTACGCTCTTTACGATGCGCTCAAAAAGCACCTGCCCAAAAAACCTCTAGCCATGGCGCTAAGCCTGCTTTGCCTCTTGGCAGTCCCAGCATTGATGGCCGCTGAAAACTGGGACGACCACGACCGTTCCGACAAATACACAGCCCACTTCAATGCAAAAGCCTATCTGGACTCCTGTGATCAAAATGCCATCATGTTTACCATCGGAGACAACGATACATTTCCTTTGTGGTATTTGCAAGAAGTGGAAGACTACCGAACTGACATCAAACTGATCAACAGCAGCCTCTTGGCTACCGATTGGTACATCGACCAGATGAAGCGCGCCACCTACGAAGCACCACCCATCCCCTCCCAATTGACACATGACCAATACAAATACGGCACCTTGGATGTCGCCTATCACTTTCCGCAAACAGAAGCGCGGTGGGACCTCAAAGACCTGATGACCTGGATCAGTTCTCAAGACAAAAGAACCTATTTTGAGACGGAAAGTGGCCACCGAGAAAAATTCTACCCCACCGACAAAATTCGTTTGCAAGTGGACAAAGAAAAGGTCTTGAAAAGCGGTTTGGTGGCCCTGAAAGACAGTGCGCAAATTGTGCCCTATATCGACCTAAACATCGATGCACAAGGCTTGACAAAAAATAGAATTCTCATGCTGGACATCTTGGCGAACAACGATTGGAAACATCCGATTTACTTCACGGGTGGCGCCAACGCTGCAGAAGAATACATCTGGCTCAAAGACTACCTGCAATTGGATGGTCTTGCCTATAAATTTGTCCCCATCTACACCCCCAACAAAGGAGGCATGTTTGACATGGGTAGAATCGATTCCGAAACACTTTACACGACCATTCTCGGATGGGACTGGGACGAAATCGACCCTGAAAATACCTATTTAGACGTGGAGACGAGAAAAAACTCCATTTCCTTTCGCAACAACATGATGCGCTTGACAGAGAGCTTGATTGCTGAAGGCAAATTTCAAAAAGCCGAAAAAGTACTCGATTTTAGTTTGGAGAAAATGCCCGTCCAAAAGTTTGGTCACTACGGAATCTGTCTGGGATACCCCTCTTATTATTACCAGATTGAAAAAACAGAAAAGGCAAGAGCCATCGCTGAAGTATTGATCGGTATCTTCCAACAGAAAATCGCCTACTACAGCAGCTTTGACGAAAGTTATTTGGAGTTGATCTTTGACGACATCGAACGCAATTTGAACATGTACCGATCCGTCGTGAGCGATATGGAAAACTACGAACAAGACACAGACTACTTGGAAAAAGCAGCCGCCGACTTTGTCTCTCATATCAAATTGTTTCAACACCTTATCGAATAACAAACCACGGCGATGAACACCTTGTTTGCACACATCCCAAAATGGATACAAGGCCTATTTCCTGGGCTTGTTTGGCGTGTGCAAACCAAACAAAAAGAGCTGTATTTGACTTTTGATGACGGCCCAACTCCTGAAATCACTGAATGGACTTTGGACTTGTTGAAAAAGTACGGTGCCAAAGCAACCTTTTTTTGTTTGGGTAGAAATTGCGTGGCACACCCATTGCTTTTTCAGAAAATCACTGCAGCCGGTCACCGCATCGGAAACCACAGTTTCGACCACAAAAAAGGTTGGAAAACAAGCACCCACCACTACGTTCAAAACATCCTCAAAGCACAAGAAATCTACAAAGAAAAAGGGGGAGAAAACGACAGAAAACTATTTCGCCCTCCCTACGGAAAACTCTTGCCTTCACAAATTCGAGCCCTTAAAAAAAAAGGATATCGAATCGTTTTATGGGATGTATTGAGTTTGGATTTCGACACGAAAGTTCCAAAAGAAACATGCTGGAAAACACTTGAAAAACACAGTCAAAAAGGAAGCATACTTGTTTTTCACGACAGTGTCAAAGCGGAGGAAAAACTCAAATACCTTCTGCCCAAAGTCTTGGCGCATTTTTCAAAAAAAGGCTACCGTTTTTTAAGATTGGACTAAGCGTATTTCTGAACCAAAGTAATCAGTGTATTTGCGTCCAAATCTCCCGATTGACGCCATTTCATCGCGCCATTTTTGTAGATGATAAATGTGGGGTTTGCTTTCACTTTGAGCGCGTCTGCCAAAACTTCGTTTTTTTCAATGTCAATTTTTATCACTTTGGCCTTGTCTCCCAAAGCGGCCACCACGTCACGCAAAACTTCGTGCGGGTTTTCACCGGTTTTATCCCACTCAAAGTAAAAATCGATTAAGACGGGAATGTCTAAGTTGATCAGCTCTCCAAATTTAGTCATAGTCAGTTGGGTTTTGGTTCATTTTTAAAATCCAAATTCGGAAAATAAAAATCCCTGCAATATACTGTATTTCGGCGATTTATGAAAATTATTTTTTTGTGACGGTTGTGGACTGTAAAAACCTACTGCGATACCAGGCGTGGGTTTTTTAAGGATTCGTCCTGCCACATTTGCATTTGTAGATTTGATTGTTGACGGAATTCAGTACCTTTACCTTTTGATTCAAAACAGCACCTATGGCAGCTCAAAAACGGGTATTTTTACTAGACGCATTTGCATTGATTTTTAGAGGGTATTACGCCTTGATCAAAAACCCGAGAATCAATTCCAAAGGCATGGATACCTCAGCGATTCTAGGCTTTACGAACTCCCTGTTGGACGTCATCAAACGCGAAAAACCCGACCATTTGGCAGTTGCATTTGACAAGGGAGGATCTTCGGCGCGCAAGGAGGTGTTTCCAGAATACAAAGCAAACCGCCAAGAGACCCCCGAAGCCATCAAAATTGCGGTACCCTACATCCATAAGATCTTAGAGGCGATGAACATTCCGATTGTGGAATCGCATGGAATTGAAGCAGACGACCTGATCGGAACCTTGTCCAAACAGGCGGAAAAAGAAGGATACCAAGTCTATATGGTTACCCCCGACAAAGATTATGCACAACTCGTTTCTGAAAATATTTTTATGTACCGACCCGCGAGAATGGGCAACGGTATTGAGATTTGGGATGTTGAAAAGGTAAAAGAAAAGTTTGAAATTGAACACCCACTTCAAGTCATCGATTACCTCGGCATGATGGGAGATGCAGTCGACAACATACCAGGGCTTCCTGGAGTGGGCGACAAAACGGCCAAAAAGTTTCTAAAAGCCTATGGGAATATGGAGGGGTTGCTAGCCCACACGCATGAGCTCAAAGGAAAAATGAAAGAAAAGGTAGAGGCCAACAAAGAACTTGGCTTGTTGTCCAAACAGTTGGCGACCATCATGCTCGACTGCCCCGTTGAATTCCACGAGGAAAACTACCGATTGACGCATCCTAATTTTGAAAAAGTAACAGCGGTATTTCAAGAGTTGGAATTTCGAAGGTCTCTGGATTCGGTCAACAAATTGTTCCAACATCCAAAAGCGGAGCAAACAGAAGCGACTTCCGCAGATCCCTCAGAAAAGAAGACGCCTCTTGCCTCTGCACAATTGGACCTGTTTGCACTTAGCCCTTCTGAAGCTCCTGAAACACACAGCGGATACCAAACCGCAGCAACAAAAAATCACTTGTACCAGTTTGCCGATACTGCCACTGCACGGAGATTGCTTCTCAACAAACTCCTTCAACAAAAAGAAGTCAGTTTTTCAATTGCCACCGACCGTGCTGAGACAAAGATTCTCGGAATCGGGTTTTGCTACGAAGCGGGCAAAGGGTATTTTCTACCACTTCCTGCAGACGAAGAGGAAACCAGTACTATTCTAAAACAATTTCGCGGGTTTTTCGAAGACGCTTCCATTCAAAAAGTTGGACAACAGCTCAAACAAGCCCTCAAAATTCTCGGACACAACGGCATCGAGGTACAAGGAGCATTGTTTGATACCCTGTTGGCGCATTACCTGATCAACCCAGACATGCGACACCAGCTCTCCGTCTTGGCAGAAAACTACCTAAACTACCAAACCATTCCTAAAGAAAGTTTGTTGGGCAAAGGAAAAAGTCAAGTAGAATTGAATGCCCTGCCTTTGAAAGAACAAGCCGAATACTGTGTAGAAGCCGCAGACCTTTCCTTCCAATTGAAACCTCTTTTCGAAAAAGAACTGGAAGAAAATGGTTTGTCAAAACTCTATACCACTTTGGAAATTCCACTTCTCAAGGTCTTGGCAAAAATGGAGCTTGCAGGAATCAATTTGGATACGGAGGCCTTGAAAAAACTGTCAGTCGTCATCACGGAAGACATTGAAAAACTAGAAAAAAGCATCTACCAACAAGCTGGAGAGGATTTCAATTTGGCCTCGCCCAAACAATTGGGGATCGTCTTGTTTGAAAAAATGAAATTGGTGGAAAAACCAAAAAAGACCAAAACAGGGCAATACGCCACCAACGAAGACGTCTTGTCCAAACTAGCAGCTTCACATGACATCATCAAAGAAATCATGGAATGGCGTGGCTTGGTCAAACTTAAGGGTACGTATATAGACGCCTTGCCCAATGAGGTAAACGCAAAGACAAAAAGAGTCCATACTACTTTTGGACAAACAGTAGCCGCAACCGGCCGACTGAGCTCCAACAACCCCAATTTGCAAAACATCCCCATCCGCACCGAAAGAGGCAAACAGGTGCGCGCTGCTTTTGTTCCAAAAAACAAGGAATACGTATTATTTGCTGCAGATTATTCTCAAATCGAACT
>DLQL01000023.1 GCA_002477565.1 Flavobacteriaceae bacterium UBA7433 | reverse complement strand
ACCGCGATGTTTTCGACACGCATGTTGTTGTTGGGTATGGGCTTCCTCTTGAGTTTGGGGATGTTTGTTTTTTGCAACTTGTTAATTACCAGTTGGTTGCAGTTTGAAGAACCGAGTCATTTGTTGCAAACGGTACAGCTCGTCAAACTATTGAGTCCCATTCCTTTTTTAGTGGCCTGTATTTCTAGTTATGGATGGAACGGCTTGCTACCGCTCTACCAAGACAAACTCTTTGGAAGAATCACAGCCTTTGCTTCCGCAGTCATGATTTTAGCTGCAGTACTCTTGGTTCCTTTGCATTCTTATTTGGGAGGTGCAGTTGCTTTATTATTGGCACGTATCGTACATGCGGGACTCTCTTTTTATTTTTTTAAAAAACAACATTTGTAAGTGATTCCATACATCTCTCTTTTTAGCAATGGTTTGGTCCTCCTCCTTTTGGCTTGGTACATAGGAGTTCAACTTAGGAAAATTTTGCAAAAAACAACCCGTTTTGAAAACCGCGTATTTCTTGTTCTTTTCGGAATCATTCACCTATCTGTTTCTCTTGTATTTGGTATTACTTTGGACCGGCTTCCTAGCATTTTAGACCCCCATGATTTTTTCAATGCGGCTTTATACGCGGACTCGTGGTTCCAATTGTTCGATTTTGGCCACGGTTTTCTTTCATTTTTTATTTATCCTTTGGTACAAGCAAAAGTATCGTTGACAGTTTTGTTCTTGCTCTTTGCGACACTAAGTTTCAAAGGCTTTTTGATTTATTTTGAAATGATCAATTTGGATGCGGTTCGAAAGAGAAGCTATCCGTTGTTGCTCTTTTTTATGTTGCCGAGTATCCATATTTGGACGGGAATGTTGGGCAAGGAAGCGCTCTTGTTTTTGTGGATGGCTTTGCTTCTAAAAAAAATAAGCAACCGAACTTACGACTGGAAAATGATTGTTTTGTTCCTTATGATTTTTTTCCTCAGACCCCATGTCTTTTTTGTTCTGCTTGTCGTTCTGTTTGTAATGATCCTAAGAGGTGAGAAGAATTCAAAGCAACTGAAGGCATTTGCAATTTGGGCAACCGCATTTTCTTTTTTGGTGCTTTTTCCGATAGGAGTGCTGTTTTTTACCGATTTAGATAGGTTCAGTTTGGATTCTTTATTAGCATACAAAGAGCACTTTGTGAATTACACAGCTTCTTTGGGAGGAAACACAGCCATTTCTTTGAAAGAAACAACTTTTTTTTCTCGGATTTTATACTTGCTATTTATGCCCCTTCCTTTTTTGTCAGCGATTAAAAGTCCAATTCATTGGATTTCGGCTGTGGAAAACTGCTACTACATTGTTGTTTTTATCGGGGTCTTCGTAACGCTGCTTCGGAAAAGACTTTCTTTTAAGATGTTGAATCGAGAAGTCCAATTTGCGTTGGTGTCAGGAAGTTTCTTACTGCTACTATTTGCTTCCTATTTGTACAACTTGGGCCTTGGAAATCGCATGCGATTGATGTTTTTGCCCTATTTGTTTTTTGCAGCTTTTCGAGTTTTTGACGACTTATACTCAGAACAGTTGCCTGCTCAAATGGAGAAACGAAAACCCGACTGATGAAAAAAACAAAACGCCTTTTGATTGTAGCCAATGTCGATTGGATTTTTATTTCCCATCGGATGGCTATTGGAAAAGCAGCCCTTGACAAAGGGTTTCAGGTGACTGTTTTGGCCAAAAACACCGGTCGTGCTTCCGAAATTCAAGAAGCTGGGATGCACTTTATAGACCTGCCCATTTCCCGTTCGGGAACCCATCCGTTTTCTGAATGCAAGGCCCTGTATTTTATGTTTGCTGTGTATCGAAAGGTACGGCCAACTTTGGTCTATCAAGTAACCATGAAACCCGTCATCTACGGCACCTTCATTTCTAAAATTCTAAAATTAAAAACCGTCAACGGCATCAGTGGTTTGGGTTACAATTTTACCGCTGACCGCAGAGGTCTTGTTCAAAAAATAATGATTTTATTGATGCGCTATGCTTTTGACAAATCCGACAATCATTTGGTCTTTGAAAACAAAGACGATCTTACAGAATTGAAAGAACTCAAAGTTGTCGCGGCTCAAAACACCTTTCAAATCGTAAAAGGAGTTGGCGTAGATTTACACAAGTATTACCCAGCGAAAACAATTCCCAAAGAAATTCTAACCGTCTTGATGCCAACACGTTTGCTTTGGGATAAGGGGGTGAAAGAATTTGTTGAAGCTTCAAAACTCTTGGAGTACAAATACAAAGGAACTGTCCTCTTTCAAATTTGTGGTATGATTGACTACGGAAACAAAGAAGCAGTTGACAAGGCTTATTTGCTCAAAAATTGCATTCCAGGATTTTTGGAATGGACCGGATTTCAATCCGAGATGCTTCCAGTCTATCAAAATGCAGCAATCGTTGTGTTGCCTTCCTTTCGTGAAGGAATGCCAACGGTGTTGCTTGAAGCAGCCGCTGTGGGACTTCCTATTGTGACCACAGAAGCAATTGGGTGCCGTGAATGTGTAGAAGAGGGATTGAATGGCTACAAGGTACCCGTCAAAGCAGTCAGCTTGTTGGCAAAGGCCATCGAAAAATTAATCAATTCCTCCGAAAAGAGAAATGCAATGGGTAAATATTCCCGTCAAAAAGCCGAACAGGAATTTGATCAAAAAGAAGTTGTGGCCACACACATGGCTCTTTTTCAGTCAATAATAGAAAAGGAAACTTTTTAAGCCACCCCCTTCTTATAAATCTTTTTCATTTTAATAGAAATTTCAATAAAAAGAATTATTTTTGGCATTACTGATTAACTTGACTTGTATGATTTTTAGTCCCCCATTCCCAAACACAAATATTTTAATATAATATTGACTATGTCGTTGTTGAAGTCTTATATTTTAAATCGTACCCCAAAAAACGCACCCCGTTGGTTGGTGCTTTTGATTGACTTGTTCCTGGTTGTTCAAACCTTTTTTATCGCTCATGTGATTCGTTTCAATTTCTCTTTAGATTTTGACTTATACTCATTCTTTCTTCATGTCCCTGTTTTAGTCTTCCTGGCATTGTTTAGTTTTTTGTTGATAGGGTCTTACAAAGGAGTGGTTCGGCATACGGGTATAAAAGACGCCTTGAACGTATTCATAGGCTCCAGTGTTTTGATGATTTCTATGGTTCTATTTGGAATGGTCACTGATTTTTTTAGTTTGAACATTTTCTTTGAATTTTCCACCCCAATTATTGCCATTCACTTTTTACTAAATACCATCGTATTGATCACCAGTCGCTTTTTGTTTAAGACTGTCTATTACACCTTGAAGACTAGTTTTGAAAAACCTTCTTCCGTTATAATCTATGGAGCAGGAGAAATGGGAGCTATCTTGAACGCTACACTGGGAAAAGACGCCAACAGCTACAAAGTGGTTGCTTTTATCGATGACAATTCCAAAAAGGTGGGCATGAAAATAAACCGTTTGCCTATTTTAGAACCCAAAGCCATCACAGAAAAATTTGTTCGTGAACATAAGATTGAAGAAATCATCATCGCCATCCGATCAATAAAGCCAGAACGCATATTGGAAATTGTGGATCGCTTCTACAAGCTGGATGTCAAAGTAAAAATTGCGCCATTAATTTCAAGGTGGATCAATGGTGATTTGAACCTGAGACAAATCAAACAAATTCAAATAGAAGACCTCTTGGAGCGAAGTCCCATCAATTTAAACAATGATGCCCTCGCTGAAGAATTGAAAGACAAACGAATTTTAGTGACAGGCGCATCTGGCTCTATTGGGAGTGAAATTTCAAGACAATTGTCCGCTTACCCTTGTCAAGAATTGCTTTTGCTCGATCAGTCAGAGTCGGAGCTATACAATTTGCAACAAGAACTAAAACTACAGAAAAAAACCTTTTTCAAAGTGCAGGTAGCCGATGTTCGTGACAGATACAGTATGGAAGCCATGTTTGAGACTTTCAAACCAGACTTTGTTTTTCATGCAGCAGCTTACAAGCACGTGCCCTTGATGGAAGAAAACCCATACGAAGCCGTAAAGGTCAATGTCGGGGGCACCAAAAACATCGCAGACCTATCTTTCAAACACCAAGTAAAAAAGTTTGTAATGGTCTCAACAGACAAAGCAGTCAATCCGACCAATGTAATGGGAGCGACAAAGCGTGTGGCCGAGATGTATGTTACCAGCATGAACGCCCTTAAAGGTTCAAAGACCAAGTTTATCACCACACGTTTTGGCAACGTGTTAGGCTCGAATGGCTCCGTCATCCCTTTGTTTAAAAAACAAATTGAAGCAGGAGGGCCATTGACCCTGACTCACAAAGAAATTACACGTTATTTCATGACGATACCAGAGGCTTGTCAACTCGTACTCGAAGCCGCTGCTATGGGCAAGGGAGGGGAGATTTTTCTTTTTGACATGGGGACTTCCGTTAAAATTTACGATTTGGCAGTGCGCATGATTCAACTTTCAGGATTGCGCTATCCCGAAGACATAGACATTGAAATTACCGGCCTGAGACCAGGAGAAAAGTTGTACGAAGAATTGTTGAACGACGAAGAAAACACCATACCAACCCATCACAAAAAAATAACCATCGCCCAAGTTCGCAATCTGAATGTTGAACAAACAATTGCTTTGATTGAAAAATTGTGCGTGCAAAACAAAATTCAAGATTCGGAATCTACAGTAAATAGAATCAAGGAAATCGTCCCGGAATACATTTCTGAAAACTCTGTTTTTTCAAGCTTGGACGCCCTTTCAAAAACACAATAGCTCTCTTACTTATTTTTAAATACTTAAAAAACGCATCAGTAATTTTATTTCGTTTAAAAATAATGTAAATTCCCAAAAAAAATTACACATGAAGCAAGCTTTCTTTCTTATTTTATTGATAACATCCTTCCTTATTTTAAATTCATGTGCTTCGAAGAAGGATTTGGTTTATTTTCAAGGGATAGATACACTTGAATTCACCAACAATTTGAATTATACGCCCCTGTTAAAAGCCGATGACAAGCTGTCCATCACAGTCGCTTCCTTGGACAACGAGGCAGCCATTCCTTTTAATTTACCAGTAATTTCTTATAATGCAACTGGGAATTTTGTTGCAGGAACACCCCAATTGCAAACCTATTTGATTGCCAAAGATGGAAGTATTGATTATCCACAGTTGGGACAGTTGCAATTGGCTGGTTTGACTCGTTTGCAAGCACAAGAACTGCTCAAAAATAAATTGAAACCTTTTTTGGTCAATCCCATTGTAAACCTGCGATTGCTCAACTTCAAAGTCACTGTTTTGGGAGAGGTAAAAAGGCCAGGCACCTATGACGTTCAGAATGAAAGAATCACAGTTTTGGAGGCCTTGGGGTTGGCAGGAGACCTCACTGTTTATGGTACACGGCAAAACGTCTTGGTCGTTCGTGAA
>DLQL01000071.1:12756-21198 GCA_002477565.1 Flavobacteriaceae bacterium UBA7433 | reverse complement strand
CATTGACATGAAGCTTCTAAAAGATTTGATTAAAACAGAGGTAGAAGATAAATTTGACCACAAGAACCTCAATGTAGAAGTTCCTCCCTTTCACAGCCTAAACCCTACAGCAGAAAACATCTCCGTTGTAATTTGGAAGCAACTCAGGCAGCACATCGATTCCAAGCTAGACTTGAGTGTGACACTCTACGAGACACCCAGAAATTTTGTAACGTTTGCTGGAGAATTCTAGGTTTTGTCTTTATAAAACACCTTTTTTGGAAACGACTTCCATTAAAATTTTAAACACAATTTTCCGATTTCTTTTCGACTTTCCGTCTATGGAAATCGTTGTTTGGTGAATGTCATCGGGGTAATAAATTGCAAAAAAATTTTCCTTCAAAGGGAGTTTGGGTAGGTTTGTCAAGTTGTAAAATTGAAAGTCGTTTTCCTCATTATATGAAGTAGAAGGAACCTGACCTTCATGGCTTGTAATTCCTGTAAGTTCTGATCCTGAGACCATGTATTGTAGGTCAATGTATTTTCTATGAGATTCCACCTTGCATTCCTTTTCGTCCAAAGTGTCGTATTCCATAACAATGGCAAAAACGGAATGGTCCTCAAGAAAGTGTTTTCCTAATGGCAATGCAAAGAGATCGTTGTTTTTTATAAAATCAAAGACGAATTGGAATTTTGGGTGAGCTCCTGTGTACAGTACCGCATTTTCTATTTTGTCTAAAATCATAAAGTCATGTTGTTGAGGTGGTATGTTTCCAATTCAGTGAGGTGTTGTTGTTTTCTTTTGTCGTCTAACAGGGAATATTCAAATGAATTTCTCGCGATTGTGTACAATTCGTTTTTGCCAAGTTGCAATGCTTTTTGTATTTCTTCAAAGTTCCGATTGATACCTCCACCAAAATAAGCAGGATCGTCAGAATTTACAGTTACTTTTAGTCCCACGTCCATCATTTTCTTTAGGGGATGCTCTTCGAGGCTTTTGACTACCTGTAAGGCCTTGTTTGAGAGCGGACAAACCGTCAGAGCCACATTTCTTTTGACCAACTCAGCAACCAAATTTGGGTCTTGCAAAGCATTGTTCCCATGGTCAATACGTTGTACCTTCAAGAGGTCGATGGCCTCCCAAATATAAGTCGCATCGCCTTCTTCGCCAGCATGCGCTAAAGGAATCCAACCTTCTTGGACAGCTGCTTTGAAAACCCTTTTAAATTTGGAGGGAGGATTTCCTTTTTCCGAAGAGTCCAAGCCAACTGCTTTGATCCAGCTTTTGAAAGGGAGTGCTTGTTGCAAAGTTTCAAATGCAGCTTCTTCGCTCAAATGGCGCAAAAAACTCAAGATAAGAAAAGATGAAACATGCAGGTGTTTTTGGGCGTCTTCCATTGCGCGCCGGATCCCGGTGATGACACTTTGAAAAGAAATGCCCCGATTTGTATGTGTTTGAGGGTCAAACATGATTTCGACATGCTTTACATTTTGATCCTTGCACTTTTCAAGATAGCGGTATGTCAATTCGTAAAAATCTCGCTCGTAAAGCAGCACTTCCGCACCTTGGTAATAGATGTCAAGAAAATCTTGAAGACAATTAAATTGATAAGCTGCTTTGACCGCTTCGACAGATTCAAAAGGAATTTTAATATGGTTTCTGTTGGCAATTTCAAACAGCAATTCGGGCTCCAATGTCCCTTCTATATGAAGGTGAAGTTCTGCTTTGGGAAGATTGTCAATGTATGTTTTCATAGCTACAAACTTTTTCTGTCAGTCCAGCACCCATTTGCATCCAAAAGAAATCAGATGGGCCACAAACCCGATGTTTCTTTGATAATAGACGTATTTGATATCCACATTTTTGAGCCCAAATTTCCAAATTTTATTTTCTGTAAACAGGTCTGTATAACGGACTCCGAGCCCGTATTGCATGGCATTGAATGCTGCCAAATCGTAATCGGAGGTGTAAAAAGAACTTGACGAGAGGTGTTCGTCATAGGCTGCAAAGTAATCCGCTGCCGTTTGGTTGTAATAGCGAATACTGGGGTAGAGGGTGTACTTCTCTTTGATTTTGATTGGGGTTTCAATGTGCAGCGTATGTGAATTCACCCCCCAATCGTCTGAGTAAAAACGGTAATAAGAGCGCAAGCTAAGCTGTTCATGTACATAATAATTCCATCGAGCTCCCAAAGGAATTTTTGTGCGTGTGTCAGGGAGCCGTTCGATGTCATCTGCCAATTGAAAGACATCTGTATTCTTTTTGGACACATAGTCATTTTTGATATTGGAAGTCATGTTGTCCGGGTTTCCGACATAATAGTTTTCGACATCTTTGAAATAGACACGTTGCATTGGATTGGCCAACCAGCCTTTTTGTTGGATGATATCCATAAAAAGAGATAGGTGGCTTTTTTTGCTGAGAATTTGAGAAAAACTAAGCGAGGCGCTGTAAGTATTTCTGTTTTTGTTGTCAATCAGCGTAAAATCAGTGTCCCAAGAGTTGGATTTACTGGTCAACAAACCTTTTTGGTTGTAAATGTTGATGGCCTTGAAAAAACCGTTGTTCAAGTTGCGCTCCGCTTCCACATAGGAATCCAATTCTGTTGGGTATCTTGGCATCCATTTGTCGAGATACACCTGAGCTTGAATGCCTATTTCTGTATTTTTTTCATTGAACAGTTTGGTGACACTTCCACCAAAACCATAAGAGACATAATCGTATTCTGAGGCATAGCTTAGATGCGCTGAGTGAATTGTATTTCTGTCATCAGAACTGTGGGTGTATGTGCTTCGGGCCGAAAACCAGGTGTCTTTTCTAGAAGCGCCTGAAGAAGCTATCCATGGACTGCCTGTGGGATTGGCATTGGCACTTTCTTCGCCCTCATAATCTTCAGAAGCACCAGAACTGTCAAAAGGGTCTAGGTTGGACGAGGAGGCAGATGTATAGGTAGATATCCCGACGTCTACTGTCAGAACAGCGTCAGCATTTAAAGGGATGTTCACCACAATCGTTGGTGCAATGTCTGTGAGTGTTTCCGTACCTATACCACCGGTAACAGATGCGTTGTCTCCTTCTTGGCTGTAATAACTCGCCAAAAAGTCAATTTCAGTACTTTCCAAAACCCGTTTTTTATAGGAGTTTGTTTGTGCACTTGAAAAAGCAATGCAACACAGAAAGAAGAAAGTTGTCAGGAATCGTTTTTTCATAGTAATGTCTTAATTGCAACCGCAGCCGCCGCCATTTTTTCCTCCGTTGGCACCAGAAGCACTTTCTCGATAGACTTGAAAATTGGTTTCATAGCGTTCAATTGCGCGTGCAGAAAGTTCCATGTCAGGGTCGTTAAGGTAGACTTTTTCGTATTCTTTGATGACAGTACAGGAGCTTGCCAACAACAGCAGTGCAATGAGTAAAAAAAATGATTTCATCATGATTTAGTAAGTTGTGTTAAATTGGATGTTCTCAGAACGGTGCAATTGGTTGTCGTTGTCAACAAATACACATTCGACGCCTTTCAATTGGTTCGCAAAATCCAAACCGGTTTCTACTCCCATTACAAAAAGTGCCGTAGACAAGGCGTCTGCTAATTCTGCATTTTTGGTAAAGACGGTGACACTTTGAATGCCCGTTGAAGGCATTCCTGTTCTCGGGTCAATGATGTGTGCATAACGCAGCCCCTCAAAAATAACAAATCTTTCGTAATTCCCTGAAGTAACGACCGCCGAATTGTTCACAGGCATCCACGAAAAAGCCTTCTTTTTGTTCATGGGGTTGGTGATCGCAACCATCCAGTCATTTCCATTGGCTTGCTTTCCCCATGCATTTAGATCCCCTGAGGCATTGATGAGGCCTCCTTTGATGCCTTTGGACTGCAAGAGGGACCGCGCTTTGTCTGCAGCATAGCCTTTTCCAATGGCACCAAAACCTATTTTCATGCCTTTATTCTTTAGGAAGACACTGCTTTTTTCTTTGTTCAATTTGATGTTTTGAAAACCTACCTTTTTTACGGAAGCTTTTATCTGTGTTGAGGAGGGCTTCTCTGTCATCGTACCGTCAAACTTCCAAAGAGCATCCATAGAAGCGTAACTGATGTCAAAAGCGCCTTTGGTGAGTTTTGAGACAGCGCATGCACGAACAATCAACTGGAACAGCTCTTTGGAAACTGCGACAGGACGAATGCCAGCATTTCTATTGATTTCGGAAGTTTCTGATTGTGGATCCCAAGAAGAGATGATTTTTTCGATTCTTGTAATTTCACCAATGGCCATTTGTAAGTACCGGTCGCCATTCTCTTGAGAGTTTGCGACCACAGTGATGTCAAAGCGAGACCCCATTAATGATAAGGTTCTTTTGTAGTTCTCTTGAGCATAAAATGACAGAGAGAACAACAAACAGCAAGTAAAACTAATTTTCTTCAAGTTGCTCTGTGAATTTTTGTAGTTTTTTTAAATATGTCAATGGGCTGTCTTTGGAATATCCTGTGCATCCCAAAACAAGCCCTTTTGCATCCAATACCACGACCAACGGAAAAAGACCGTTTGGGTTGTAAGTTGCAGCCAACAGGTTGTTTTTTTCTTCTTGTCCCTTGGAAAGTGCATTCTTTTTTCTTCTTGGGAAGTCTGCTTTTAGCAACACAAATGTCTCTGAGTGGTTGGCGGCAAAGGCATCCGAAGACCAGATGTTCCGGTCGAGTTTGATGCAGGGACCGCACCAATCGGAACCTTGAAAAACCAAAATAATTGCTTTGTTTTCATCGGAGGCTTTCGCTTTTGCCAATTCCAAATCTAGAAACCATTCTTGAGCATTGCTCGCAAACGATAAAAAAATAAAAAAGGAAAACAAGTAGACAGATTTGTTCATGACTCGTAAATTTTTAAGAGGTCTCTAAGATACGTCTTTTTATTTTTTTTTACGAAGTCAATATGCATTTCGACCTTTGCTATGGAAAGGAATCGCAATTTTAAAGACAAAAAAAAAGCTTGCCCATTGAGGCAAGCTTTGTTAGATTTTAAAAATATAACAGTGGAGATTAAATTACTTTAACGTCTACTGCATTCATACCTTTTCTACCTTCTTTGATGTCAAACTCTACTGAGTCTCCTTCTCTAATTTCATCTACCAATCCTGAGATGTGTACGAAGAATTCTTCGCCTGATTCTGTGTCTGTAATGAATCCAAATCCTTTGGATTCATTAAAAAACTTTACTGTACCGTTTTTCATTATAAAAATATATTGTTAAAAAGGCAAATGTACTACTATTTATCAAACCAAGCCATTTTTATTTGATAAAATAACTATTGAATAAAATTGTACCGTTTGATTTTTTCAATCAAGGGGTTCAAGACATCTGTTTTTGAAATGCACTAGTTTGAAAGCACTTCGTCGAGGGCTTCTAACAGTATTTTGCAACCGAGTCGTATTTCGTTGTCGGAAATGGTAAGGGGAGGAGTAATGCGAATGGCACGTCCTTCAAATAAGAGCCAAAACAAAAGCAAGCCTCTGTCAATGCATTTCAAAATGACTTGACTCGCTATTTCAGAACTTTTTACCAATGCAGCCAACATCAATCCCTTTCCTCGAATTTCAAGAACTTCAGGATGTGTTAGCAAGGATCGGAATAATTTTTCTTTGCGCAGGCTTTCTTCCATCAAATTAGAAGTTGTTACTTCTTTGAGTGTGGCCAAGGCAGCTGCTGCGATTAGGGGGTGTCCTCCAAAAGTAGTGATATGGCCCAATGCTGGTTTTTCTTTCAGGCAATCCATAAGTGTTTTTGAAGCGATGAATGCCCCGATTGGCATACCACCCCCCAAGCCTTTGCCTGCAATGATGATGTCAGGGATCACCTTGTAATTTTCAAAGCCAAACAGCTTGCCTGTTCGGCCAATGCCCGTTTGAATTTCGTCGAGTAGGAGAAGAGCACCCACTTCGTCACAGCGCTTCCGTACTTTTGCCAAGTAATCGTTTTGAGGTGTCACAAAGCCCGCACCTCCTTGAATGGTCTCTAGAATCACTCCTGCAGTTTCTCGAGTGATTTTTTGTAAATCAGCAGAATCGTTAAATGAGATAAATTGTACTCCTGGGACCAAAGGCCTAAAAGCTCGGTTTTGGCCTTCTGCACCCGAAACACTCATCGCTCCTTGGGTATTTCCGTGGTAGGCATTTTTTGCTGCAATCATACCACTTCGCTTGGTAAAGCGTTTTGCAAGTTTTATCGCTCCTTCCGTTGCCTCTGTTCCAGAATTGGTGAGGTATACGGATGACAGAGAGGCAGGCAACTGCGCCGCCAAAAGTTTGCAAAGATCCAACGATGGCTGCTGGATAAATTCTCCATACACCATGACATGTGTATACAGATCTACTTGTTGTTTGATGGCCTCACTAATTTTTGGATGGTTGTGACCCAAACTGTTCGCTGATACACCTGCGACAAAGTCCAAATAGGACTTTCCTGCCACATCGTACACATAGGAACCTTTCGCATGGGAAATCTCCAACGCCAATGGGTGTGAGGTTGTTTGTGCTTGGTGTTTGAGGAAATCAGCTTTCATAGGTTGCGATCAAAAGGGAACAATAAAAAGAAATGGATTAGTCTTTTGTAGGGATTTCATCCATTTCTAAGATTTTATCAGGATTGTCGTGTATAAAAATATCTTCCATCCGCAACGGTTTTTCATCCTCTCTCCAAACAAAACCTTCCAGTTTTTTTTGATTTTCAGGAAATTGAGAGGGGGGATATGTCTTCCCATCAGGACTGTTCAAAAATCGAATTTTATCAATGGCATTTTCTTGAAGTTGGAACAAGATATTGCTGCAACTCATCTTTAAAATACCGATCAGTTTTTGAGCTTCGTCTCTTGCGTAGTTGATGACTTCTCCATTTCCTTTTGCCAACAAACTGTTCAAGCTGTTGTTTTCAAATTTTCCATACATGTTTTTGCCCTTGATTTGACTGAAACCTGCCGAATCTTTTTGAATGATGAATGCATTTTTTTTTATAAACAAAGAATCCAATGTGTTTGTTTTGGGGTTGGACAGCAAATGAATGCTGTCTCCAGTGATTTGATTTTCATCGGACCACAATACAGGATTCTTAAATAATTTTGTCAAACCCGTTTTTTGGTTGGAGTGCAAAGAGTCACATTTTCCACGCAAATCTGTTTTGAAAATTTTGACATGGTGGTAGGCGCGCAAAATTCTTTTTTCTGGCTTTCCAGTGATCAACAAAGTATCGCCGTGTATGTACAGAGAGTCCTTGTCAGCAATGGATATGGCTACGGGTCTGTCGATTACAAACACGGAGTCTTTTTCTTGGTAAAATTCAGCATAGCCGCCTTTGACAATGGAATTGTTCAAGGAATCGGTAACGACGATATTTCCGGTACTGGAAGCAAAGGATTTTTTTCGATTGCTGTAAATGCTGTCGCCTTCAATGATGCGGTTGTTGTAATGGATTTTGGCATTTTGAACCAACCTTGAGATATTTATTTTGGTATCGTAAAATCCTTTTTCGCCATAGGCCACACTTTCGGGAGTGGTGAGGGTCGAGGGGCCATAAAAATAGGTTTGTCCAGAGTCTGTAAAGTAATCCAAGTAATTTGAAACCAATTTGTTTTCGGAATTTTCAACGACTACATTTTGTTTCGCTGTAAATTTTTTAGATTTGAGTTTGTAAACCCCTTTTTTGCTTTGCAGCTGGTTGGTATCGTCACGAATGGTCGCACTGCAGTTGTAAAAGAGTTCCTGCAGCGTTCTGTCAAAGTGCAAAGTGTCTGTTTTCAGCGTCATTGTAGGGTCTGTCAAGACTACATTGCCCCATGAAACAACTTTTTTTGTCGTTCCATTGTAGTGGGTGTATTCACTTGTTTGGTGAAGCGTATCTCCTTGGTTGATCCTTACATTTCCAAAGGCATGCAACAAATTATTTCTTTGGTAGTACAAGGCTTTTTTGCACTTTAAAACAGCACCTTCATGACTGACTCGGACAGCGCCATTCAAAACAATCGCGCCGGGATATTTCAATTCGTTTTTATATGTCTGTTCGGAATTGAGTATTTTTATTTTTTGGGTCTGGGCACAGAGGCCGAGGTTCGCCAAAAGTAAAAAAAACACGCAGTAGGATTTTAAATGTCGCATATCATGAGCAAAAATAAACAAAAACTCTATAGGAATCGGGCTTTGTAAATTTAAAAATAAGGCCTCCCTGTTTCGCATGTGTTTGGAAGGTTAGGGAGCTTCGCTATTCTGACAGGGGTTCAAATTCACCCATGTTTGTGTTTTTCCGCACATTGTTCCAAGAAAAGTATTTTCCATTCATGGAGATGTATACTCCCACAGGAAGCGTTTGAACAAATGCCAAGGAACTTCCGAGGTTGAACAAACCGTCAGAACTGCCAAATTGATAAGGAACCATCGCTCCTGTCAAAACGATGGTTTTCTGAAGGCTTTCCTTTGCCAAAAAAGT
>DLQL01000071.1:0-12610 GCA_002477565.1 Flavobacteriaceae bacterium UBA7433 | reverse complement strand
CGACTTCGACCCAATTGAAGCATCTCGTGAAGGTGTGTTTCTTTGAAGTGCAATTCTCCGTTTAGCTCGTTGTACTTTTTGTCAAAAGTACCACCAGTAATAATGATTTGAATGCGTTCCATGGCTTTGTTGTCGAGAAAATTCAAATTTAAAAATTTTTGCAACTAATTCTTGTATCTGTGTCCGAATAGTTTTTTAAAAACCCAAGCGGGTCCAATCAATAAAAATTGAACATCCTCTACAAAAGAAGGTTTTTTTCCTTCGATTTTATGTCCGTAAAACTGTCCGATCCATCCAAGAGAAAAAAGGACTAGGGAAAAGTTGCGCAAATTAAATGCTTTTTGGAGCGCAAAGTTTGTGAGCAAACAAAACAAGGAGAAGAGCAACATTTGAACAAAAACAAGCAAATCAAGTCTTAGGTAAAACAGCAATACCAAAACAGAAATCAATACCGCCCAGTTTTCCAACAAAGGAACGTCCTCATTTAAAATGTCTTTTAAAAAGGAAGGAGGGATGCACATCAACAATCCAACAATGCTGAAATAGATGATGGGAACACAAAAAAGATGAATTTTTTGGTTGGTTTTGTTTTGGTGGCTGACCGAGTAGTTATCAAACCATTGTTGCATTGTTTTCAGAACGAGTCGTTTTTGATGTATTAGATTTATCTTGAGTAACCAAAGAGCTTTCTGGATTTTATCAAATCTGCAATTCCTTCCGGCACCATTTCTTCCCAACCTTTTTTTGAGTTGGCGATCAATTCAAGAATCGTTCTTGAAAATACTTCCAAGATTTCGGGATCGTAATTTTTGATGTCAATTAGTTTGCCGTTGGTTTTGAAAAATTTGTACAATTCAATCATTCTTGGATGTACTTTTAAATTTTCACTGGTGATGAGCTCACCAGTTTCTTTGTCTTTTAGGGGGTACATATATATTTTTAGGTCTTTGAAAAACAATTTTCCAAAAGCCTCCAAAATACCTCCACTCAAATTGCGGTAGTACTTTTCATCGAATATTTGCACCAAACTTTCTACTCCCATTGCCAATCCGATTCGAAACTTCGAGAATTCACTGAAATATTCGACCAGTTTGTAGTATTCTTGAAAGTTTGTAATCATCACATTTTGCCCCAAAGAACAAAGCAATTCAGCACGGTCTAAAAAGTCCCTTTCGTTTATTTTTCCTTCCGACCTCAAATTGGCGAGTGTGATTTCAAAAACAATCTTTGTGTTTTCTTCTTCCACTTTTTTTTCGCCAAAAAACTGTTTTTTGGCATTTTCATACATGTCCATGTTTACACGGGTCACAGGTCGAAAACTTCCTCTCAAAGCCAGTATGTTTTTTTTGTACAAGACGTGAGCAGGTAATAGATTGCTTCCATTGGAATCAAACATTACTGCATTGGTCATGCCGTTTTTCACCAATTGAAGACTCATCAATCGATTGTCCACATACATAAACCGAGGTCCTGAAAAATTGATCATATCGATCTCTAATTGGTCTTTGTGAAGATTGTCGTAGAGTGATGCCAAAAGGTCTTTGGGGTTGTCATTCATATAGAAAGCCCCATATATAAGATTCACACCTAATTTTCCGAGTGTTTCCTGTTGCAAAGTTCCATCTGTTTCTTTAAAGCGCAGGTGCAGCACGATTTCGTTGTAGTCCTCTAAGGGGTCTAATTGAAATCGTATGCCTACCCAGCCATGGCCTTTGAACTGTTTGGCAAAATCTATGGTAGCGACTGTATTGGCATAACTAAAGAAAAATTTATTTGGGTGTTTGTCACGACTCAAACGTTGTTCCATCAGGCGGATTTCATGTTTGAGCATTTTTTTCAGGCGCCCTTCGGTCACATACCTGTGGTCGTCTTCCATCCCGTAAATTGCATCTGAGAAATCCTTGTCATAAGCACTCATCGCTTTTGCAATGGTTCCTGAAGAACCCCCGGATCTAAAAAAATTTCGAACAGTTTCCTGACCGGCTCCGATTTCAGAAAAGGTACCGTAGATGTTTTCATTTAAATTGATGCGTAGCGATTTTCCTTTTGTGGTTGGAATGATGCTGATTTCTTTGTCGCCTTTGAGAGTTACTGCCATGATTGGGTTAGGGTTGGATGTATGCCTAACAAAAATAACAAATTCATGGAGTTTTGAGAAATATAATTCTATTTTTGTTTTTTTGGAAAACTCTTATTATTAGGATCTAGATGCCTGACAACTCGATGAAAATTACTTTTTTAGGAACGGGAACTTCACAAGGCATTCCGATGATATTGTCCGATGGCCCAGTCAATTTTTCCGCTGATAGCAAAGACCAAAGATTGCGCTCCTCTGCTTTGATATCATGGAAAGACGCTTCTTATTTGATCGATTGTGGTCCTGATTTTAGACAGCAAATTTTAAGGGCACAAATCAAAGACATCCACGGAATCTTTTTCACGCACGAACATTCCGATCATGTGGGAGGTTTGGACGATATCCGTCCCTTTTGTTACAAATTGGGGTCTATGCCCATCTACGCAAAAAAACGGGTGATGCAATCTTTGGAAAGGCGCTATGATTATATTTTTCAAAAAGACAACCCGTATCCCGGGGTGGCCAAAATTACCGAACACACAATTGGATTGGAGTCCTTCCAATTAAAAGGTGTCACCGTTCAGCCTATTGAGGTAGATCATGGTTCTTTGCCCATTTACGGATACCGCTTTGGCGAGATGGCTTATTTGACGGATGTAAAATCGATTTCAGCAAAAGAGCGATTGAAATTGAAAAACTTGGATGTTTTGGTTTTGAACGCCCTGCGCATAGCCCCCCATTTTTCACATTTGAACTTGGAAGAAGCTTTGGCTTTTGTTGCAGAAATAAACCCCAAAAGGACCTATTTCACTCATATCAGTCACCACTTGGGATTTCATAAAGAAGTTTCCAAAACCCTTCCAAAAAATGTATTTTTGGCCTACGACGGTTTGGAAGTTACAGTGGGATAAAAGATCCTTGTTTTAGAGTTACAGGCGTTGTAGCATCCACTCTTTGAAGTCATGAAAATTTTGAGGGTGCACTCCGTGTCCAACAGGATATTCTTTGTACCCGCAATCCAAGCCTTGTTGTTTTAAGTAAGTCGGAGCTTTTCGAGCCCATTCCACTGGAATTACTTGGTCCATGCTGCCATGTGAGACAAAGAAATCTGCAGTGCTTTTGGCGGGGTCTCCAGTAATTAAATCTTCATTTAGGTAACCACTCAAAGCGATGACATGGTGAATTTTAGTAGAATTTAAAGCCAGTCCATAACTCAAAATGGCTCCTTGACTAAAACCCAATAAAAACACCTTGTTTGCATCGATCATAGGGTTTTCTGTAAATTCTTGGATAAAAGTTGCAATGCGATCTGCGGAAATGGAAGCTTCTGCTAAATCTGAAAATTTATTCTGATTGGCGTCAAAGTTGATGTTGTACCACGCATAACTGTTGTAGCCGAGTTCGTGAGGAGCTTGAAGGCTTACAATGTGCAAACTTTTTGGAAGTTCCGCTGCAAAGGAAAACAAGTCTGCCTCGTTACTGCCATAACCGTGGAGCAACACCAAAAGAGGAGCCGGGAGATCTGTCTGTATTGTGGGTTTTCTTTCTAAGTAATTCAGCGATCCTGTTTTCATCTTACTTTTTTTACAAATTCAGGCTTGCTTCGTTCAGAACCAATTCATGGTTGGCATAAATTCCATATACCTTCCCTTTGATTTTTTTTCCAAGAAACAGGCTATTTTTGGAGGTAGATAAGATTTCTTTTTCCGAAAAAACACGAGTTTCAGTATTCGTAAATAAGCTGATGGCCGCTTCGTTTCCTTCTTCGATGCAGTTGGTTTTTAGTCCGAACACACGGCGAGGTTTGGTGGTCAAAAGATCTACGATGGTTTCAATGTCAAAAATGTTGCTCAGAGAACCAAACAAACTTTCAAGACCGATTGTACCGTATTTTGCACGGTCAAATTCCACTTTTTTGTGCTCGATATCGATTGGGTTGTGGTCAGAGGTGATGCAGTCAATGCTTCCGTCAAGAACTCCAGCAACCAGTGCTTCCGTATCTTTCTTGGTGCGTAGGGGAGGAATGACTTTTACATTTCCATTAAAGCCCTCTAGTTCGTCGTCCGTAAGTGTTAGGTGGTGAGCTGATACACTGCAAGTTACGTGTAGTTTTTTTTGTTTTGCGACTCGAATTAATTCGACTGATTTGGCAGTACTGATTGTCGGTATGTGCAACTTTCCGCCGGTGTATTCGAGGAGAAATAAGTCTCGTGAGATTTGCAATTCTTCGGCGAGGTTAGGGATTCCTTTGATGCCCAAACGGGTGCTGTTTTCTCCTTCGTTGGCTATTCCTTCTCCGGCAATGTTCTTGTTGTGAGGGAAACTCAGGACAAGTCCGTCAAAATTTTGTGCGTACAAAAGTGCTATTTTCAACAAATTTTCATTTGCAACAGGGAGGTTGTAGTCACCAAAGGCGATGGCACCTGAGCTCTTTAGATCAAAAAGTTCTGCCATTTCAACACCTTTGCTCTTTTTTGTCAGACTCGCGATTGGGTGCAGGTTGGTCGCTTTGTATTTGCTTTGATGAATCAAATAAGAAACGGATGTCTTTGAATCGACCAAGGGCTGACTGTTGGAATTCAGGGCGATGTCTGTAAAACCACTCTTGGCAGCCACGTCAAGACCGTTGTCAAGGGTTTCTCGCTCCTCAAATCCCGGTTCTCCTAGAGAAACACTGCTGTCAAACCATCCATTCGATATGTACAGGTCTTTTAGTTCAATCTGTTTGAAGTTTTTTGGACACTTGAGGCCATTTCCTATTTTAACAAACTTATTGTTTTCAATAAGCAAGTCCTTTTTCTGTAGGTGAAAGGGACTGTTTTTGTCAACAATCGTTGCGGATTTTATAAGAACATTCATAGGTTGTAGCATTTTAAGAGACGTGGGTTTTTCCCAAATACAAGTGTGTCAAGCCAGTAAAAACCTGAGGTGACAGTGTTTGTGAATTGGAAATAGCTAATGAAATAATCAGGTTTTGCTAGTGGATTTAGCGCTAAAAATTGACACGAAGTGGTGTTTTTAACCTGCATTGGTTTGAAAGATTTGTCAAAGATAAGCAAAGAAAATGAAATGGAGAACTTTTCAAAAAATACCTTTGTCAGAAGCGGAAAGGAAAATGTCTTGTGTGGATGTAAAATCGCTTGCAATTTCCGTTGCAGGATTTCCGAGAAGTACGTCTTTCAAATCATAGTTTAAAGCTACTGTCTGCAACAATTTTTCCATCGCGCATTTCCAAAGTGCGGTCTGCCATTTTTGCCAACTTCTTGTTGTGGGTAACGATGACAAATGTCTGACCCAATTCATCTCGCAATTTTAAAAATAGGTGGTGAAGGCTTTCAGCTGATTTGGAATCCAGATTTCCACTGGGCTCATCTGCGAATATCACTGCCGGTTTGTTGACCAACGCCCTCGCGACAGCCACACGTTGTTGTTCGCCTCCAGAAAGCTCGCTAGGTTTGTGATGGATGCGCTCTTTCAATCCCAAATAGTTTAACAGTTCCAATGCTTTGCTCTCCGCTTCTTTTTTGCTTTCTTTTGCAATAAAGGCAGGGATGCAGACATTTTCCAAGGCTGTAAATTCAGGCAATAGTTGGTGGAATTGAAAGATAAATCCAATGTTTTTATTTCGAAATTTTGAAAGTGCTTTTTCGGAAATTTTTTGAAGGTTTTGACCATTGATTTCCAAGGTAGCTTTTTTCTTTTTGGAAGGAGTATCCAAGGTGCCTAAGAGTTGCAACAAGGTTGTTTTTCCAGCTCCTGAAGGGCCTATGATGGCCACAACTTCCCCTTTTTTGATGTGTATGTCCACACCTTTCAATACTTCCAAGGGGCCATAGTGCTTATGAATGTTGCTCGCTTTGATCATGGTTTTCGACTTGAGTTCTCAAAAATAGGAAATATGCAGCAATAAGCACTTTCTTTTTTAAGCATTCTTTGGAAAGCCAGATCCAATTGAAACTTTGCTTGGAATTCGATTTTTTTATAAGAAATAGCCTGTTAATAGAAAATGGATTGCTATTTTTGTGACGGTTTTTTAAAAATACACAGATGAATTTACACGAATATCAAGGAAAAGAGATTTTGAACAGTTTTGGTGTACGCATCCAGCGGGGCATCGTTGCACAAACTCCTGACGAAGCTGTTGCTGCAGCCAAAGAATTGACTGCCCAAACAGGTACGAGTTGGTATGTTGTCAAAGCACAAGTCCACGCAGGTGGTCGTGGTAAAGGAGGTGGTGTCAAACTCGCAAAAAATCTGGAAGAGGTAAAACACATTTCTGATGAAATCATCGGCATGCATTTGGTGACGCCACAGACAAGTGCAGAAGGTAAACTTGTTCACCAAGTATTGATTGCTGAAGATGTCTACTATCCTGGAGAAAGTGAGCCAGAAGAATACTACATTTCTGTTTTGCTGAACAGGACAACAGGAACCAACATGGTCATGTATTCAACAGAAGGAGGAATGGACATTGAAACCGTGGCTGAAGAAACACCCCACTTGATTTTTACAGAGGCAATAGATCCCACTTTGGGGATCCTTCCTTTTCAAGCACGAAAAATCGCTTTCAACCTCGGTTTGAAAGGAAATGCTTTGAAAGAGATGGTCAAATTTGTGACTGCATTGTACACGGCATATGACAAATCCGACGCTTCGATGTTTGAAATCAATCCGGTATTGAAAACCTCCGACTCAAAAATATTGGCCGTAGATGCAAAAGTAACTTTGGATGAAAACGCACTGTACCGTCACAAAGATTACCTAGAAATGCGTGACATTCGCGAAGAAAACCCTATTGAAGTGGAAGCCAAAGCTGCCGGGTTGAATTATGTAGATTTGGATGGAAATGTCGGTTGTATGGTCAACGGTGCTGGATTGGCAATGGGAACCATGGATTTGATCAAACAAGCAGGAGGAGAGCCCGCCAACTTTTTAGATGTCGGTGGAACGGCTGATGCAAAACGTGTCGAAACGGCCTTTCGAATCATTTTAAAAGACCCGAACGTCAAAGCAATTTTGGTCAATATATTTGGTGGAATTGTTCGCTGTGACCGTGTAGCCCAAGGAGTGGTGGATGCTTATACCAATATGGGAGATGCCATCAACATTCCGATCATCGTTCGCTTACAAGGAACCAATGCCATTGAAGCTAAAGAACTCATTGACAACAGCGGTATGGAGATCATTTCAGCGACGGAATTTCAAGAAGCTGCAGACAAAGTACAAGAAGTACTCGCTTGATACATCAACAAATGATAAAAAAGGCCTTCCCAAACAGGAAGGCCTTTTTTGTTGGTTTTCGAAGTGGGAGGGGTTAAAAATCGAGCAATTTATGCAGCATTGCATATTGCAAGAGCAGCATCGTTTTGGCATCTTGTATCTCACCGTTTTTCAACAATTCAATCGCTTTGGAAAAAGGCATTTCAAGCACTTCTATGTCTTCTTGTTCTTGTTCCAAACCACCGCCTTTCCCTACTTTCATCGTGTTGTTGTATTCAGCGATAAAAAAATGCAATTTTTCAGTAACAGCACCCGGAGTCATATAGGCTTCAAATACTTTTTGAACCCTTTCAATCTGATACCCTGTTTCTTCTTGAATTTCTTTTTTGATACAATCCTCAGGACTGTCCTCGTCCAACAAGCCCGCACAGGTTTCTATCAAGTGGCCCGTAGGGTTGTCATTCAAATAGCTAGGCAGTCTAAATTGACGGATCAAAAGAATGTTTTGACTGTCTTTGTTGTACAAAAAAACCGTGGCCCCATTGCCGCGGTTGTAGCTTTCTCTAGTTTGACTCTGCCAAGTACCGTCCGAACGAAGGTAGTCAAAAGTTACTTTTTCAAGGAGGTACCAATTGTCTGAAAGGACTGTTGTTTTCTTGATTTCAACGCGGTTGTTTGGCATCATTTGACTTTACAATTTTGCTAGAGTTTGTATACTTAAATTCGTTGTCAAAACAATCTTGAAAAATTCCGCAAGAAGTACCTATTTTGGCCAGTTTTTTGTCGGAGATTCCCTTGGCGAGTTTGGCGATGTCGGGGCTTAAATACTTCATAACAATCAAACGATTCGTACTTTGTAAATTTACAAAAAAAAAAAGAAACAGCTATTGATGCAGTTGATAAGCAGAAGTGGAATTTGACACTTTTCTTCCTCCCAATAAAATTAAAAGGTCAATCGTTCACAGTTTCAAGCTCGTTTTTGAATTTTCTTGTTGCAAGTTCTGTATTTTAGCAGAAATTTTATAAGACTCATATGAAACTCGCATTGTTTTCAGATATCCATGCCAACCTTCCTGCACTGGAAGCCTTTTTCACACAACTTGAATCTGTAAATCCTGATGGGGTGTATTGTTTGGGCGATGTTGTTGGCTACTGTGTTTGGCCAAATGAAGTGATCAATGCCATTCGAAAAAAACACATCCCCACGTTGGCAGGAAACCACGATGCTGTTGTTGGTTTGCCTACAGAAAGTCCTTCAGGAGTCTTTACAAATAAAGTGATTGGAGCATCAGAGAAGGCCTATATTTTGTCTTTGCCAGCTCATATCCGTTTGGAATTTCAGTTGCCAGCTCAGCGGATACAGTTCTTGTTTGTCCACGGAAGTCCGCGACGAAACGACGAATACATTACTGAAGAAACCGATGCTGACTTGCTTTTAGAGTTGATGGAAGAAGCTGATGCTGATGTGTTGTGCTTTGGACATAGTCACAAGCCTTTTTACCGAATCCTTCAGACTGAAAACGGTTACAAACACGCTGTCAATCTCGGTTCCTTAGGCAAGCCCAAAGACGTAGATTCCAGGGGTTGTTATGCTGTTTTGGAATGGGATGCAAATTTTTCTCTACAAGACCCCAAAGGACTCAAAGTAGATTTTCAACGGGTTGCATATGACTTGGAAAAAGCGACTTCAGCGATTGAAACGAGTTCTTTGCCCAATGCATTTGCCCAAGCGCTTCGGGATGGAAAGTAGGGAAGGACATTTTCTTTTGAACTTTTGAAAGAATTCGGCAAACGCAAAAAATGGGAAACACATAAATTCGTATTTTTACCTGTATTAATTTGATTCCGAATCTTTTTTATGTTCAATACCCATTCATCAACTGATTCAGCACAGTTTCGTTACGACGTTTTTGACAGTATTGATGCCATTGATCCGGATTTGTGGGATGGGGTCAATATTGCGTCCAACCACTACCTTTCTTTTTCTTATTTAAGTGCATTTGAAAAGGGAATGAAGGCATTCATGTCTTTTCGGTACCTCCTCTTTTACAATCTTGACAATCAAGCTGTTTCTACCGTTGTTTTTCAACAGTTTTCCGCAAGAACTTCGGATTTGTTACAAAACAAAGTCGCTGCTTTTTTGGCCGAAAAAATTAAGAGTACTTTTTCTGAGAATCCAATGCAAATATTGGTTTGTGGCAATTTATTTGCCTCGGGTGAAAATGGTTTTGCACATACGCATTTGGTTTCTAAAAAGACGGTGCTTTCCTTGTTGAATGCTGCGGTTTCTGAAAACTTTTCAGACCAAAACATAAGGGTGCCCTCTTTTGTTTTGATCAAGGAGTTTTGGCCTTCTTTTTCCGATGGCAACTCTTTGAAAGAAAAGCGTTTTATGGAATTTGAAATTGATGTAAATATGGTAATTCAATTTGCTGAAAACATCAGAAACATGGCTGCTTATATCGGAACCATGAACACCAAATACCGGTCTCGCTTCAAGAATGTCTATCAAAAATCAGCAGCTGTTTGCAAGGTTGATTTTTCAGCGAAACAAATTCGAGAACAGCTTTCTTTGATTGAAAAAATGTATGAGGAAGTGATTTCTAGAGTGGACTACAATTTGGGTGTTTTAGACATCCAAACGTTCGTGTATTTAAAAGAAGCTTTGGCAGATAATTTTGTGTTTACAGGCTATTATTTAGACGACGAATTAGTCGGTTTTAGTACGGCCTTTCTTTTCGATGCATTTTTAGACGCCAATTTTATCGGATTTGAAAACCGTTTTAAGAACTCACACAAGTTGTACCAGCGCATGCTCTTGGATTTTTTAGATTTGGCACTGCACAAAAACATTCGAGAAGTTCGATTAGGGCGCACAGCCGAAACCATCAAAAGCAGTTTGGGTGCAAAACCGGTGCCTATGAAACTTTATGCGCGGCATCGGAGTGACATCGCGAGCAAATTGATGCGTCCGCTCTTTGCTTCTTTAGGCCCAAGTACTTTCGAACTCAGAAATCCTTTTAAAAATTGATATGGATTCTTTGACACAAATTGTTTTAGGGGCAGCCGTTGGAGAGGCTGTTTTGGGTAAAAAAGTTGGCAACAAAGCCATGATGTGGGGTGCCATCGCGGGAACGATTCCCGATTTGGATGTTTTGTCCAAACTTTTTCTAGATGCCGTAACGTCCAATGAACTTCACCGAGGGTTCTCGCATTCACTTCTTTTCAGCCTATTGATGGCCCCTCTTTTTGGGTGGGGTGTATGCCGTTTGTATCGAAAGAAAATAGCGACGTGGAAGGAGTGGAGTCAACTCTTCTTTTGGGCGCTGTTTACCCATCCTTTGTTAGACGCTCATACGACTTGGGGAACCCAATTGTTTTGGCCCTTAGACCTTCGCCTATCTTTTAAAAACATCTTTGTAGTCGATCCGTTGTACACCATGCCATTTTTGTTCTTTTTGCTTTGGGCCATGTGCACGACAAGGGGCACTGCCAAAAGGGCACAACGCAATAGGTTGGGCTTGGTAGTCAGTTCGCTTTACATGGTATTGACACTTGTTTTCAAAGCATGGACGTTTCAAATATTTCAGAAAAGTCTTGAAGAGCAGTCCATTGCTTACCTCGAAATTCAAACAAAACCCACGCCGATGAACAGCGTGCTTTGGTCAGCAACCGTGGCTACTGAAGAAGCCTATTTGATCGGATACACATCTCTTTTTGACCGTTCTTCAAAAGTCAACTTTGTGCGTTTTGAAAAAAACCACGAGTTGTTGGGAACACTCAAGAGTCATTCGCTTGTCAAACGCTTGGTTCGTCTTTCACAAGGATGGTATACAGTAGAGAAGAGGGATGGAAAATTGTATTTCAACGATTTGCGATTTGGCTTGATGGGCATCACAGAGCAAGCCTCCCGTTTTGTATTTTCTTACGAGTTGTATTTTGAAAATGACGAATTAAAGGCAAAAGAAACACCCAAAGTATATGGGGAAATCAAACCCATTCTCCATTCCTTGACACAGCGCATTCGTGGGAATTGATTTCCAATTGTAAGAATTTTATCAGTGTGCAAAAAAAATCGGAGAACCGATTTAAGGCCTCCGACTTTAGACTTTTTCGAGTCTTTTTTATCGAACAATCGTTTGCTTTCTGTCCGGTCCAACAGAAACGATGCTGATGCGAATGCCCGTTTCTTTTTCGACAAATGCAATGTATTCTGAAAGTTCTTTGGGAAATTCAGTTTCAGAACTTATTCCAGTAATGTCCTCGCTCCACCCTTTGAATTCGGTGTAGATTGGACTGACATTTTCCGGTTCGATATTGTATGGAAAATGTTTGATGATTTCCCCTTTATAGTTGTATGCAGTACAGATTTTTAAAGTTTCAAAACCGGACAAAACATCCCCTTTCATCATGTTCAACTGTGTCACTCCGTTTACTTGACAAGCGTATTTTAAAGCAACTAGATCCAACCATCCGCATCTCCTTGGACGTCCTGTTGTGGCACCAAATTCGTGACCAACTTTGGCCATGCGAGCTCCGTCTTCGTCGAACAATTCTGTTGGAAAAGGTCCAGAACCGACACGGGTAGTGTAGGCTTTGAAAATTCCATAGACTTCTCCAATACTATTGGGCGCGATTCCCAATCCTGTACAGGCACCTGCTGCAGTGGTGTTGGATGACGTCACAAATGGGTAGGTACCAAAATCCACATCTAACAAAGAGCCTTGAGCGCCTTCGGCCAAGATTGTCTTGTTATTTTGAATGGCATTGTGCAAGTATTCCTCACTGTCGATAAAGCTCATTTCTTTCAAGCGTGCGACTGCTATGTAAAACTCTTCTTTGAGCGCTTCCAAATCGAAGTCCAGTTCCAAATCGAAAAAGGCCAACATTTTCAAATGCTTTGCGGTCAGTTTGAGGAAAACATCCTTCCAGTTGTCCAATTCCAAATCCCCAACACGCATTCCATTACGGCCTGTTTTGTCCATATAGGTAGGTCCGATGCCCTTGAGTGTTGAACCGATTTTCTCCTTTCCTTTTGAGGCTTCAGAAGCAGCATCTAACAAGCGATGTGTAGGCAAAATCAAATGGGCCTTTCGAGAAATCAGAATTTTGGCGTTCAAGTCCAAGTTGAATTTGTCCAAATTTTCCAATTCCTTTTTGAAAATTACTGGGTCTATGACCACACCGTTTCCTACAATGTTCAAGGCTTCGTCATGAAAAATACCTGAAGGGATGGTGTGCAAAACGTGTTTGTGTCCGTCAAAAATCAAGGTGTGTCCTGCATTGGGACCTCCTTGGAATCGTGAAATCAAA
>DLQL01000091.1 GCA_002477565.1 Flavobacteriaceae bacterium UBA7433 | reverse complement strand
GAATCTTATTTTTTAGAATCCAATCACAAACAAACTTTGACACACGGGGAAGCAATTGCTTTGGGCATGATCGCAGAGACCTATATCTCACAACAGTTGTTTGATTTTCCATTGGAAACATTGAGCGATATCAAAACTCGAATCAAAGCCATTTTTGGAAACGTACCTATTGAAAAGGAAGACTACCCAGCGATTCTTGGCATGTTGAAACACGACAAAAAGAATGCGAATGGTCAGGTCAATTTTGTTTTGCTAGAAGACTTGACTCAATACAAAATTGACTGCAAAGTGGACACTGCGCTTATCGAAGCGGCTTTGGACTATTACAGCGCTTAAAAACACCTCTCAAGACGAACATACTTCAAAAAAAAAGCGCAACCATCGGTTGCGCTTTTGTAAAGTATGGTTTTTTCTATGCCATTTAAGATGTACTCTTGACAGCCAAGTTGTAAACCACAAGACCGAAGCCAATCTTGTTGATTGCATCCGCAATGTTGTAAAGAACATCCATATCCATTCCTCCAAAGATATCTGAATACCAACCATCTGTACCCGCCATGTAACCAATAGGATAGATTGCCCATCCTACCAATACAAACCAGCACAACATTTTGTGAGCGCTTTCAACAGCTCCTCCTGCATCTTTGGCAAGTTTTGCAGCACTCCCTAACCAGATTTCATACACAATTGCAAAATAAGCGATTCCGGAAATCAATCCCCAAACTTGCGCATTGTCTGTGTAGACAGCTTCTCCTAAATATCCTGTGACCAACATCACGATAGACAAGACGATCATTTTCCACATCAAAGATTGTTTCGCACCTGCTACTTTTAGGATCAAATAAAACTCCACACACATCAATGGAACAGTCAATACCCAATCTACATAACGGAAAAAAGTCGGTGAGTCCATGTGGGCTGCCCAATAATCACGCATGTAGAAATAATGCACTGCAGCAATAAAAGTAATCAAACCTGAAACCAAAACGGATGTTCTCCATTTTTTATCAAATTGACTTAGTGATAAAAAGAAAAAGGCTGAGGCCGCCATCATGGCCATGCAACCAACAAAAAATGTGAATCCTACGTAGTCTGTGGGATCTAACTTAGGAACTGATAATAACATAAAATGATTCATTTTGTTAAAGATTTAAGTTAATAGATAGTTGTAAATATATAATATTTTTTAGCAATATATACGAATAGTGTTTTTTTCGATTAAAAATATTATACTTTTACAACCATTCTATGTATAAAATTCAAGAAATATCAATCGTTGCTAGTTTTTTAGGATTGTGGATTAGCACCCATTTTTCGGGTGATTCCGAACTTTTATTGGGGTTTGCATTGATCTTATCCTTCGGAATGCTTCACGGAGCCAACGATATTTTACTGCTCCACAAATTGGCACTCCACAAAAGAAGATTCTCATTGCCTAACATCTTGATTCGCTACATTCTCAGCATACTCTTAGTAGCTGTCTTATTCTATGTGCTGCCAACGACAGCACTTTTGGGGTTTCTTATGTACAGTGCCTATCATTTTGGAGAACAGCACTGGCACAGCCATTGGAACAATGCTTCTAAAACCTTAACTCCACTCTTTTACTTCTTGTATGGAATGTGCGTTTTGTGCTTGCTCTTCCTGTTCAATGATTCCGAAGTGAAAAGCATTGTTTTTGAAATCACCAAACAGCAGGTAAACAACTTGCACATAGAACCTCTTTTATTGGGATTTGGAGTAGCAACAGTCACCACCTATCTTCTCTTGGCCTATGCGCAAAAGACCACTCTAAAAAAAGGACTTAAAGAACTTTTCTTTATCGGTCTTCTTGCACTTATTTTTAAATCTTCCTCCTTGATTTGGGGTTTTGCCATCTATTTTATCTTTTGGCACAGCATCCCCTCACTCTTTGATCAAATCTCGTACCTCTATGGAAATGCAAGTTTTAAAAATTTGACCAAATACTGCAAAGCAGCCTTTCCCTATTGGTTGATTTCCATTATAGGAGTGGCCGTTTTCTACTTTTATTTTGCAAATGAAAAACAGTTCTCAACCTTGTTTTTTTGTTTCATCGCTGCCGTTACCTTTCCACATGCCTTTGTCATGAAATCGATGTTTGCAAAAAACAAACCTCACTGATCTTTTCACAAAATTCTTAAAAAACAAAGAAGCTCCTTTCGCTACATTGTGCCTATATTTGTATTGCAAATTACCCTTCCAAAAAAATTGCAATCATGGATCAAAAGGCACTACTTCACAAACACCTCAAAGAGTATTTTGGTTACGACACCTTTAGACCCCTGCAAGAAAGAGTGATCCAAGCTGTTTTAGAGAAAAAGGACAATTTGGTCATCATGCCTACGGGGGGAGGAAAATCCATGTGCTACCAACTACCTGCTTTGATTTTGGAAGGCGTCACCTTGATTCTTTCACCTCTGATTGCATTGATGAAAGACCAGGTTGACGGGATGAATGCCAACGGTATTCCTTCAGCATACTTGAACAGTAGTCAGAATAGCAGCGAAGTAGACACGGTCATCCAAAAACTCACTGATGGTAAGCTCAAACTGTTGTACCTCGCTCCGGAAAGCTTGAAAACTTTTGAGACACTAATTGCGGAACTCCCCATCGGATTGATTGCCATCGATGAGGCACATTGCATCTCCTCTTGGGGACATGACTTTAGACCTGCCTATACCCAACTCAGCTTTTTAAAAAAACAATGGCCCACGATACCGATCATCGCCTTAACAGCAACAGCTGACAAAGCCACCCGTTCTGACATTTTGAACCAATTGAATTTGAAGAGTGCCCAACAACACATCGCTTCTTTTGACCGCCCCAATCTCAGCTTGGAAGTCCAGGTAGCCCACGATCGAATTACTAAAATTGTCACTTTTATCAAGGAACGCCCAAACAGTTCTGGGATTGTCTATTGCCTCAGTCGCAAAACAACCGAACAAGTTGCCAATAGCTTGCAAAAAAAAGGCTACAAAGCCAAAGCCTACCACGCAGGATTGCCCGCGGAAGAACGCTCAGAAATTCAAGAAAACTTCGTGCATGACAAAAGTAAAATCATCTGTGCGACCATTGCTTTTGGAATGGGAATTGACAAATCCAACATTCGTTGGGTCATCCACTACAACCTGCCCAAAAATATCGAAGGCTATTACCAAGAAATTGGAAGGGCTGGACGAGATGGAATTGCTGCTGAAACAGTTTTGTTTTACAGCTATGCCGATGTGATTCAACTGCAAAAATTTGCCAACAATTCCAGCAACAAAGAAGTGCAACTTTCCAAACTGGAACGAATGAAACAGTACACAGAGGCACTGAGTTGCCGTCGTAAAATCCTTTTGAACTACTTTGGAGAATTCGTTGAAAAAGACTGCGGAAATTGCGACGTGTGCAAAAACCCTCCCACCATTTTTGATGGAACACTCCTCAGTCAAAAAATACTCTCAGGCATTGCGAGACTCAGAGAAAAAGAACCGATCGGTACGGTGGTTGATTTTTTAAGAGGCTCCCAAAACGCACTGATCTATGACAAAGGCTACCAACATTTGAAAACCTATGGCTTGCTGAAAAAAATGGCTTGGAGCGATGTACAACAATACACCATTCAACTGCTCAATCTTGGCTATTGCGAGCTGGCATTTCACGAAAACAATGCGATCAAGCTCAGCCAATTGGCAAAAAAAATCTTGTTTGAAAATGAAAAAGTATACTTGACAAAAGTACTGCTAAAACCTACGTCCAAAAAGAAAAGCAGCCCAAAAGCGAAACAAAAAAAAATTCCTTCACTTTTTGAAAACCTGCGAGGCCTGCGTCTTGAAATTGCCCAACAAAAAAACATTGCTGCTTACCTAGTTTTTAGCGATGCAACCTTAAAACAAATGGAATTGAAACGTCCAATGAACGAGGCTGATTTCAAAAAAATTGAAGGAGTAGGACGCAAAAAGTTTGAAGACTATGGCGCTGCTTTTATCAAAAGGATCGTTGCTTTTCAAAAGAGCACAGCCCCTAGCAACCTAAAAAAGACCGTGGAAAACACCTTTCAAAAAACATTGGAATTGCATCAAAAAGGTCTGAGTGCACCAGAAATCTCTACAAAGCGAAAATTACACCTCGCAACGGTACAAAACCACCTGTTGAAACTCTTTCAAAAAGGAGAAGATGTGAACTTGAATGAATTTGTGACACAAAAAGAAATCACAGAAATTAAGAAAGCCCGAAGGGAACTGAAAAATTCCAAAAGTTTGCGGCTTTATTTCGACCACTTTGAGGAACAAATGCCGTACCCTTCACTAAAATTTGGATTGGCCATTCTAGAACGAAATACAGATTGAAATTAGCCCAAACTACTTATCTCGAACTGCGTTCAATTGTTCGTAAATACGCTCGTAAAAAGGCAGTACCGTCTCAATAGAAAATTGTTCTGCATGCTTGCGCGCTGCGATTTTAAACCGTTCCAAACGTGCGGAATCTTCTAAAATATACAGGGCGTTCTTTGCCATGTCCTGCACATCTCCTACCTCGCTCAAAAAACCGGTCACACCGTGCGCATTAACTTCAGGAAGCCCTCCTGAATTGCTCGAAATTACGGGAGTTTTGGCAGCCATTGCTTCGAGAGCAGCCAATCCAAAACTTTCGGTTTCGGAAGGCAACAAAAACAAATCCGTATAGCAAAGTATTTTTGAAAGCTCAACACTGTTTCCTAAAAGGAGTAACTTGTCATAAATGCCCAACTTCTTAGCTCTGACACGTGCCTTTTCCAATTCGGGCCCCTCTCCTATCAGGAGCAACTTTGCGGGTAATTTCTTTTGCACTTCATAAAAGATTTCTACCACATCAACAGCGCGTTTGACAGGTCTAAAATTACTGATATGTGTCACGATCCGTTCCTCTGGCTGCGCAATATTTGAACGCTGGCAATCCCCACTCAGTTGAGAAGGGTAATTCTTTAAATCAATGAAGTTGTAAATCACTTCTATCGGCTTGTGGATCTCAAACAACTCCAGTGTTTGGCT
>DLQL01000030.1 GCA_002477565.1 Flavobacteriaceae bacterium UBA7433 | reverse complement strand
AGGTATTGCGAATGGTTGGTATCTTGGTACTCGTCCACCATCACATAGCGAAAACGGTCTTGGTACTTGGCCAATACTTCCGGAAACCGAGACAAGAGCTCATTGGTTCGCAGGAGCAAATCGTCAAAATCCATGGCACCGGATTTGAAACAACGCTCGACATAGGCTTGGTAGATATCGCCCATTTTGGGACGACTGGCCATGGTGTCTGCCTCGAGAAGGTCGGGGTTGTTGCGGTAGGCCTTTACTGTAATCAAACTGTTTTTGTATTGGGATATTCTCCCGAGTACTTGCTTGGCTTTGTAGCGTTCTTTGTCGAGCTGCATCTCGCGAATGATGGCTCCCAATAATTTGACAGAGTCTTGGGTGTCGTAGATAGTAAAATTAGAAGGATAGCCCAATTTGTCGGATTCCGACCTGAGAATGCGTGCAAAAACAGAGTGAAACGTTCCCATCCAAAGGTTTTTGGCTTCGCTTTGCCCCACCATGGCGGCGATGCGCTCTTTCATCTCGCGGGCAGCTTTGTTGGTAAATGTCAGGTTTAAAATATTGAAAGCATCGACGCCTTCTTTCATCAAATGCGCGATGCGGTAGGTCAGTACACGTGTCTTTCCAGACCCCGCTCCAGCGATGATGATCATCGGTCCCTCTTTTTGTAAAACTGCCTCTTTTTGTGAGGGATTCAATCCGTCTAAATAATCTGCCAAAATACTGCTTGTTTGTCGTTGCTAACTGCCTCGCACTCTTTTTTTGAGCTGCGGCTACATTTTTCTTATGCTTCCTCAAAAATAAGCTATCAAACCGTTCAAAACAATAAAAGTTATTGACAAGTTTTGAATAAAAAACTTTGCTTATTTTAGCTCTTTACTCAAGCAATACTTATAGACAGCTTTGACACAATACAAATTTTAGGAACGCTCCTTGCCAGTTTGATAACAGGAGTTGTCGCTTTTTATTTTTTCAAATTGCACCTTAAAAACGAGACCCATCGAAGGAATTCCCAATTGCTCAAAGCGGAAAAGAAACAAAGCCTTTCACTTCGCTTGCAAGCGTACGAACGCATTGCCTTGTTTTTGGAACGAATCAACCCCAACCAACTGTTGGTGCGCATCAAACCCCTGAGCAAAGAAAAAGCAGCGTATTGCAGCCTTTTGCTCAAAACCATCGAACAAGAGTTTGAACACAACCTGACCCAACAGATCTACATCACAGAAGCTACTTGGAACATTGTGGTTTCTTCAAAAAATGCAACAGTACAACTGCTTCATGAAATGGCAACAGATGATGGTATTCCAGAAAGTCAAGACCTGAGGGAAGCCCTCTTAAAAAAGGGACTCAAAAGCCCACCTCCTTCCGCCATTGCGCTTTCCGCTCTTAAAAACGAAGTGTTGCAATTGCTGTAAAACGGTCAAAAAAAAACACCTCGAAATCGAGGTGCTTTTAACAAAATTTATCAGTGTCTGTCTAGATGCTTAGTTGAAATAGATTTTGGAAGCGCCTAAACCTACAGCAGTAGCATACAAATCAGATTCAGTTTCGTAGTCTATTATTCTTAATTTACTTAATTCTGAAAAAGCATATTCTAAAGTATACAATTTATCATTTTTGGCTCTCATTCCATAAATATCTCCTACATCTAACCCATCAGCACCCAGTTCAGTGGCTGTTTCAGAAATTTTATACACACGGTTGTCAGAATAATAATAAATGTTTCCTTCACTATAAGACATGATAGTTCCTCTTATATTCTTAGAAAATTCTAGCGATTTAAAAACCGTTTTTGTAGAAACATCGACAAACGAAATAGAAGATGTCGTAGCCTCAACAACATCGTAGTTGGGGGGGGCACCATAAACCAATGGTTTTCCTTTACACAAAACTACTAAATCTCCTGAAGTCGTAAAAAAGATATCGTCTGGATTGTCATTTACCGTTATTTCACCAACTGAATTGTCCACTAAATCAATCACAGAAATTATATTGTTTGATGACCATCCTCCGTTATGTGAAACATAAAGCTTGTTATCTTTAGCAAGTATTCTTTCTACACCATTGTCCAAAGCTATTTTAGAAGATTCTTCAATACTATTAGATGCTAAATCCAAAACAGCAATGTAATCATCCGTTTCATCAGCACCTTTACCCCAATTAGTTATGTACCCTTTTCCATTAAAAATGGTCATATATCTCGGATTTTCTAATCCCGCCATAATTACTGATTTTTTCTCAAGCGTATATCTATCAGCTACAACAATAGTACTTACATCATTTAAAATAATATATGCATTTTCATCATCAAAAGCTACAGATTGAACAAGCCCTCCTAATTGCGCCCCATTGACTTCTTTATAAAGAAAATTTGAAGCAAAACTATAATCTCCTGCTACAAATGACAACGAGCCATCTTTATCTCCAAAATTCCCTTCAGAACTAATCATAATCCCATTTTCATACCGATCCAAAAACTCTTCCAATCCTGGTTTATCATTGTCGTTACAGCTTATTAAAACCAAATTGAATAAGAATAGTTTAAAAATTAATTTCGTTGTTTTCATTTTTTGTTTGTTTAAAATTTATAATTGATATTTATTGCGTAATTTCTTCCTGGCATAGGGCGTAAGTTTGTAAAGTAATACAACTCATTAGTGAAGTTATTCACCTTTCCTCCTAGCACCAATGTTTTCTTATTATTTTTACAAATAGCTATATCAACTCCTAAATTCAGGACCCTCACGGGAGCTAACGAATAGAAATCCAAAGCCAATCTGTTTGTATACACGCTACTCTGATACAAATCCTGTAAATACATTTTTACTCTCTTATAACCATATTCCATCGTATAATTCATTAGGTGTATTGGTGCATAAGGCAATTGTTTCTTTGTTTCTGAATCTTTTGCGATTGTGCAAATGTAATTACCAGAAAAATGAAAGGAATGTCTATTTATTTTTTTGGAATAACTTAAAAACAATTCAGCACCTTTATTTACCGCAGCATCCAAATTAACAGGTGTCCATAAATTAGAGTTGCGAACAGGTCTCCATATAATTTTATCTTTAATTTTAATGTAGAAAAATGTAGCATTTAGTTTGAAACCATACTTTTCCAACTCCACTCCTAGTTCACCTTGTTTTGAATGTTCCGGAATCAAATCTTTATTCCCAGCAATAGGCCAATACATTTCGTTGTAAGTGGGCACTCTGTAATTCGCAGACACATTTGCTTTTAACCAAATACATCCCCCTAGTTTTTGCTCACCCGACAAAGAAACAGAAAGTGGTACTTCAAAATCAGAATTGTATTCTTTTCTAACACCAAGTGTAGAAATTAGTTTAGAAGAAGGTTTAAACGTAACGATTCCTCCATATGAAAATGCATTTCTAACTTTTGATTCTATTTTATTGGTTTCTCCATGAGTGGACTCTATCAACATCAAATATTTTAAACTCCAAAATGTCGACAATTTATACGCTAAAGAATAGTCTAACAAGGCTTTTTGAGATTTACCAAAATCAAAATCTCCAGCATCTTTATCAGCATAATACCTATACTCTTGTGTGATAAAAGAAGCATTCAACAACTGAGTGAAACCACCAAATTTGTATAGCCATTTTAATAAATTTCGTTGATTAAAATCTTCATTTCGTTCACTACCCGCAGAAGGGTTTGGCAGACCATTAGAAAACAATCGATCACCATAATACCCGGTCGAATAAAAATAAATCTTATTTACATCTGAAAATTTACACCCAAGGCTAAAATCAATGCCATAATTGATGTAATTCCCATTCTCATTCTTCCATGAATCCCCATCTTCATCAGTATATCGATCATCAATATATTCATAATCATTATTTGATTTATTGAAAACTCCAGCTACTTTTATTGCCCATTTCCCTCCTCCATAATTGGACTTAAAGAAATTTGAAGTTGTATTAAAACTTCCATATGAAGAGAAAAACTGGTAATCTTTATGTGGCTCAAATGTCAACACATCTTTTAAATGTACTGCACCTCCAATTGAACCAGAACCATATTGCAAACTGCTTCCTCCGCTTTTTATAATGATCTGATCGGCTGTATTTGCAGACAGGGAATTGAAATCTGTTTGACCACTCCCTACAGAATTAATATTGATCCCATTCCACAAAACAACGGTGTTGGAAGCTGAAGTTCCTCTGAAACGAGCAGAACTAGTCCCCCCATTCCCAAAATCTTTAAAAACTATTGGACTGTTATATCTTAGTAAAGATGTGAAATTAGTAGGGTTTTTAACAATCGTTTCAGCGTTGAATACAATTCTTTTTTGGACTAATGCTTCTTGTTTATTCCTTTTGTCAGCAACCACATACACCTCCTCCAAATAATTCACAATAGAATCCTTTTGGGCAAAGACAGAAACACTTGCTAAAAAGCAAAAAAAACTTACGAACCTATTTTTCATCATCTAAAACCTTTCTCCCCGAAAGTCTATTTACAATTATGAAAAAGGCAGGTCTCCTGGCTTGCGTCTTGTTGCGACCTTCCCATGAACAATGGTTCACAGTGGTATAAGAGTACAACAAGCGTCCTGAATGGACTGAGCTTACAGTTGCGGGGACAGCTCTCGAATGGAACGAGATTCCCTTTTAATTTTATTTCAAACGGGTTGAAATAAAAACCAAATTCACCACAAAAATAAGGACTATTTTTTACGAAACCCTCCTAAATCTCATATAATTTCAAAACACCTATTCTCAAAACGGTACTGAAAGCAGGCTTTTATGAACTGCAATGAGGCCCTTTTAAAAAAACTGTTCCGAGAAGACATCTTGTCAAGCTGCCCTAAAAAGAATACATTTGTGAAAAATATTTTTGATGAAAATTCCTTTCCACATGTTGCTTTTCATTTTTTTCTTGGGACTCTTTTCATGTCATGAACAAGCAAGAAAGAACGAGGGTAATCAAGAGAAATTCAAACATGCCAAAGGATTCTCCATTCAAGAAATGGAAGGTTATAAAAAACTTACCCTGTTGGGTTCCAGCAAAGACTCCAATGAAAAAATTGAGTATTTTTTGGTGCCCAAAAAAAACAAAATTCCCCCACAACTGATTCATAAACAACTCATCAGAACTCCTGTTGAACGAATTGTCCTGACATCGACATCACACATACCAATCTTGGAATTGCTAGAAGAAGAAAATTCCTTGGTAGGCTTTCCAAACACCGCTTTTATTTCTTCCCCAAAAACAAGAAAACGGGTAGTTGAAAACCAAGTCCATGAGCTTGGCAGCGCACAAGCTCTCAATACAGAAGTACTCTTGGCTTTGGCTCCTGATTTGGTCGTCGGCTTTTCAGTTGGGCGTCCGGACAGCTCTTTTTCAAACCTTCAAAAAAGTGGAATTCCTGTTTTGCTAAACAGGGATTGGTTGGAAGAAACCCCCTTGGGACGCACCGAATGGATTCGGCTTTTTGGGGCACTGTACGAAAAGGAACACGAGGCCGCTCGTATTTTTAAGGAAATCGAAGAGGAATACCTGAAAATTCAAAAAGCTGCCCACAAAGCAATTTCAAAACCAACCGTGCTCTCGGGATCTTTGTTTCAAGATGTTTGGTACCTGCCCGCTGGTGACAGTTTCAATGCACAATTCTTTAAAGATGCTCATACCGACTACCTTTGGAAAAACAGCAAAGGAAAAGGAAGCCTCGGTCTAAACTTTGAGAACGTCTTTGAAAAAGCACAAAACGCGGACTTGTGGATCGGTTGTGATTCCTACGCAAGTAGAAAGGAATTGGAATCAGCAACGGAACACTACAAACAATTTAAAGCGTTTACAAACAACAAAATTTACAGCTATGCCCACCTAAAAGGAGCAACAGGAGGCTTGCTGTATTTTGAATTGGCTCCCGTGCAACCCCATATTTTGCTGAAAGACATTGTCAAAATCGCACACCCAGAATTGCTGCCAGGTTACCACCCTTATTTCTTTCGCGAACTCCCCTAAGTTTGAAGTTTCTTTTGGAATTGCCTTCTTGTGACTCCCTTGCCCATCCGTAGATTATGGCTATCTTTGCAACGCTAAAATAAAACTTACAACAATGAACAACGGAATCTACGCAAAATTCAACACAAACAAAGGAGCCATTTTGGTGAACTTGACTTACGACAAAACTCCTGGAACGGTAGGAAACTTTATCGCCTTGGCAGAAGGAAACTTAGAAAACAACTCAAAACCACAAGGAACTCCCTATTATGACGGCTTGAAGTTCCACAGAGTCATTGCAGATTTTATGATTCAAGGAGGCTGTCCTCAAGGCACCGGTACTGGTAGCCCAGGATATAGTTTTGACGATGAATTTCACCCCGAATTAAAACACGATAGGCCTGGAGTTTTGTCAATGGCCAATTCAGGACCGGCAAGCAACGGAAGTCAATTCTTTATCACCCATGTAGAAACACCTTGGTTGGACAACAAACACACCGTTTTTGGCTTTGTAGAAGAAGGACAAGAGATTGTTGACGCGATCGCGCAAGAAGACTTGATTGACAACTTGGAAATCATTCGAATCGGTACGGAGGCTACAGCTTTTAACGCAATCGAAGCCTTTCGAACGTTTGAAGGAGCAAGAGAAAAAAGAGATGCCGAAGCAAAAGCGGCTCTAAAAAGTCAATTGGATGAAGTATCTGCTGGCTACGAAGAAACAGCAAGTGGATTGCGTTACAAAATACTACAAGAAGGCAAAGGAAAACAAGCCGTCAAAGGCGCCAATGTCTCTGTGCATTATAAAGGTCAATTGTTGGACGGGACCGTTTTTGACTCTTCCTACAAACGCAAGCAACCCATTGATTTTACTGTTGGCATAGGCCAAGTAATCCAAGGATGGGACGAAGGAATCTTGTTGCTAAAAGTTGGAGACAAAGCGCGCTATGTCATTCCTTCCAATTTGGGCTACGGCGCATCGGGAGCTGGTGGTGTGATCCCTCCAAATGCAACCTTGATTTTTGACGTTGAATTGATGGCCGTTAAGTAAACGCATTTGACAACAAAAAAATCCTGCTCAATAGGCAGGATTTTTTTTTGTAACAATTCTGTAAACAGACAATTCCAATGCAAACTGAAAAAAGAACGGTTGTTTTGAAAGCGAAAAACGGATGAATGAAGTACTGTACTCAATGACAAAGACTTAGCGAAATTGCTTGAAAAAAAGAAAAATTTGCCTTGCAAAAACCAAGAAAGCGACTATCTTTGTAACGCAATACCGCGAAAGTAGCTCAGTTGGTAGAGCGTCAGCCTTCCAAGCTGAATGTCGCCGGTTCGAACCCGGTCTTTCGCTCAAAAGCGCCATTTTTAAATGGCGCTTTTTTTTTGACACCAAGCTCCCTATAAACAGGCAAACTTTAAAAGGGTATTCTCAACTATTACCCCAAGAGGCAGCGCCCAACTTTTTGTCCCTAATAACGCATCTACCAAGCATGTCTTAAAGAAAAAGATCAACTTACAACCGAATTCCAGTACAATGGTTTAAAAACGCAAGCACCCATATAGAGGTGCTTACGAAAAAAATTGGAGGAGTTTAAGAAAAATTTGTGAGGGGGGGGGTTGGTGTTTCTGTTTTCGCTCAATCAAAGATAGCAAAGGCCAATCACCCGCACAACACCCTAAAACAAGGAAATATTCAGTCACCTATTAATAGTAGGAAAACGAAAATGCCCCTCATAAAAATAAGGGGCATCTGTGACCGGGCTGGGGCTCGAACCCAGGACCCTCTCCTTAAAAGGGAGATGCTCTACCAACTGAGCTACCAGGTCCTTTAAAAAAATGTGGTGGTGAGAGAAGGATTCGAACCTTCGAAGCTTGCGCAGCAGATTTACAGTCTGCCCTCGTTGGCCACTTGAGTATCTCACCAAAATTCAATAAAAAAAAGTAAATTTTTAGTGACCGGGCTGGGGCTCGAACCCAGGACCCTCTCCTTAAAAGGGAGATGCTCTACCAACTGAGCTACCAGGTCATAATTTTATTCGTTTTAGCGGCTGCAAATATACAGGGATAATCCAATAAAACAAACCTTTTGCTCAATTAGTTTCGTCCAAATAAACTTGGCGAACTTTCTTAAATAAATTGGAACTATACACAAAATCCACAACCGATTCATTATCAGTTTTAAAGATCTCTTTGTTACTTCCCTCCCACGCTTTTAACCCGTCTTTTAAAAAGAGGATTTTTTCGCCAATTTCCATCACAGAGTTCATGTCATGGCTATTTATCACAGTTGTAATTTGGTATTCTTTGGTGATTTCTTGAATCAAATTATCAATGACGATGGCTGTTTTGGGATCCAAACCAGAATTCGGCTCGTCACAAAACAAATATTTGGGATTCATCACGATGGCACGTGCGATAGCTACCCGCTTTTGCATCCCTCCTGAAAGTTCTGCAGGAAATTTAGCGTTGATATTTTCTAAATTGACTCTTTTCAAAACTGCATTGACCCGATCCAACATTTCCGAACGTGCTTGGTTTGCAAACATTTTGATAGGAAACATGATATTTTCTTCCACACTCAAAGAGTCAAAGAGCGCACTGCCCTGAAAAACCATCCCCATGTCTTGCCGAAGCTGTCGTTTTTGGTCATCGCTCATCTCTTTGCTGATGCTTCCATCAAAAGAAATGCTGCCCTGTTCCGGCTGAAACAAACCCAACAGTGATTTGAGAAAAACGGTTTTTCCAGATCCACTTTGACCGATGATCAAACTGGTTTTCCCTCGTTCAAAAGTAGCATCAATCCCTTTCAAGACCTTGTTATCTCCAAAACTTTTGTGTATGTTTTCTACAGTAATCATCTATCCTAAAAGCAATTGAGTTAAAAAATAGTTCAGTAAAATAATCACGACACTGGTCCATACCACCGCTTGTGTACTTGCTCTACCCACTTCCAAAGCACCGCCTTTGACATAGTAGCCGTGGTATGACGGAATGGTTGCAATGACAAAGGCAAAAACAACGGATTTGATAAATGCATACTTGATCAAAAAAGGATCAAAATCCATTTGAATCCCAGTAATGTAGTCCAGTGAATGAAAGAGATCTGTCAAAACACCCGCAATCCATCCTCCAAAAATCCCCAAAAAAATCGCCAAAAAAACCAACAAAGGATAAAACAAAAGAGCTGCTAGGATTTTAGGCAACACCAAATAATTCAATGAGTTGATACCCATGACTTCCAAAGCATCTATCTGTTCAGTGACTCGCATCGTCCCAATGCTGGAAGTGATAAAAGAACCTACTTTTCCCGCCAAAATAATCGAGGCAAAAGTAGGTGCAAATTCCAAAATCATCGATCTTTTGGTCGCAAAGCCAATGAGCGATTTAGGAATCAATGGACTTTCGACATTCAAAGCCGTCTGTATGGAAACAACTCCTCCTACAAAAAAAGAGATAAAAGCGACAATCCCGATAGACTTCAAACCTAAATCTTCAATCTCTCGGAACAAAGCAGCTCCAAAAACGCTCCGCTTTTGTGGGCGTTTGAAAACCTGTTTGAGCATCAAGAAATACTTTCCAACATGTTCTAAATAATTCATGTACCGCTTTTTTTGCTAAAGTATTAAATTATAAGCACTCTGTAAAGTGCGACTCTTTAAATTTCGGTTTCTAAATCTTTGGTACTGGCAAAATTTAACATTTTAAAAACCCAAACGTGCTTTTTGTTTTTACTTACATTTGTACTTTTACGAAAGAATCTTGTCGGGCACCAAGAATGGGAATGTCAAACTAGAACCTTTGTCTAAAAAATACGGCAATTAAAACATTCCAACCCATGAAAAAATCAGTTTCTTTATTACTTATTGCCCTTTTAGGTATTGGCTTTCAACTTTTCGCTCAACAAAACAAACGTCCCAAATTGGTCGTTGGGCTCGTCATTGACCAGATGCGTTACGACTACCTTGTGCGCTTTGCAGACAAATACGGAGACCATGGATTCAAACGCTTGCTACGCAATGGGTTTCATCTCGAAAATGCACACTTCAACTACATTCCCACCTACACCGCTGTCGGACACAGTTCCGTGTTTACAGGTACCACTCCTGCCAATCACGGCATTGTCGGAAACGATTGGTACGACAGTTCTTTGCAAAAAATAATTTACTGTGTGGATGACGCACGCTACCAAACTGTAGGGTCTACATCTACAAATGGCCAAAAATCACCCTACAGACTCCAAACCACTACCCTTGCAGACCAGCTGCGACTGGCACAAAACATGCGCGGCAAATCGATTGGCATTTCTTTCAAAGACCGTTCTGCGATACTCTCTGCAGGTCACACTGCCAACGCTGCTTATTGGTACGAAGGTGGCGATGAGGGAAAATGGATTTCAAGCAGCTTCTATTTGGATGCACTGCCTGAATGGGTGGAAGATTTCAATAAAAACGGAAAAGCCAACGCTTATTTAAACCAAATTTGGGAACCCTACGCAGCTCTTGAGAGCTACACGGAAAGCATCGAAGACGACAACCCTTACGAGGGGCTGTTCGTCGGAGAAACGGCTCCTGTATTCCCGCATGACCTGCCCCGACTGAGAAAAACCAACCAAAATTACGACTTGCTACCACAAGTTCCTTTTGGAAACACCTTTACCACAGATTTTGCAGAAGCTGCCATCATAGGAGAGGCTTTGGGAAGCAGCTCATTCACCGATTTTCTATGCATCAGCTATTCGAGTCCCGACAAAATCGGTCACAAATACGGAGTGGACTCCAAAGAAATCGAGGACACTTACATTCGGATGGACTTGGAAATTGCAAGGTTGTTGAAATTCTTGGACAAACAAGTTGGAAAAAATCAATACACGCTTGTTTTAACAGCTGATCACGCAGCCGCTCAAGTGCCAAACTACCTTAAAAAATTAAAGATTCCTGCAGGTTATTTAGACAACAATGCCTTTAGGAGTTTTGTTCAAAAGCTGGCGCTAGAAAAATACGGAACCAAAACCTTGATTGAAAACATTTCCAACCATCAAATTTTCCTTCGCAGAAGCACCCTTAATGACTTGGGCTTAGATATTCGAAAGGTCGAGAATTACTTGGCTGATGCCATTCTTGATTTCGATCGGATATACAAAACAGTCACTGCCCACGCTTTACAAAACACCTCCTACACAAGCGGGATCTTGCATTTGATTCAACAAGGCTACAATCAAAAAATTTCTGGAGACATCGTATTTATTCCAAAGCCAGCAACCCTTGGAGGATACTATAAAAATACAGGAACAGGTCATGGAAGTGGGTATAGCTACGACACCCATGTTCCGGTCATTTTTTATGGAAAAGGAATTCGAAAAGGACACTCAAAAAAGTACCACCCGATCATTGACATTGCGCCTACGCTCGCCAATTTGCTTCAGATAGAATTCACGAACGGCAATTCGGGCACTGTCATCGAAGGTGTTTTCAAGTAAAATTTCCAACAAGAAAGCCTTCAGTTGATGTGAACCTAAAAATCACCCTCTGCGTCCCAAGATTCCAAATAGTCTTTGATGAACTTGATAAACAAACCTCCTAAAGCACCGTTGATGACACGGTGGTCATAAGAATGAGACAAAAACATCTTGTGGCGAATGGCAATCATGTCCCCTTCAGGACTTTCGATGACCGCCGGAACTTTACGAATCGCCCCCAAAGCCAATATTGCAGCCTCTGGTTGGTTGATGATCGGAGTACCAAACAAACTTCCAAAACCACCGACATTGGTCACCGTATAAGTACCGCCTTGAATTTCATCGGGCTTCAATTGGTTGTTCTTGGCACGCAATGCCAAATCATTCACCACCTTTGCCATTCCGATCAGGTTCAATTCATCTGCGTTGTTGATGACAGGGACGATTAAGTTTCCATTGCCCAAAGCTGCTGCCATTCCTAAATTGATGTTTTTCCGAATCACAACACTTTTGTCTCCGTCAAATGAAAGGTTCACCAAAGGATGTTTTTTGATTGCTTGTGCCACAGCCATCATAAAAACGGGTGTGTATGTCAATTTCTCACCTTCTCTTTCAAAGAAAAGATTTTTGCTTCGGTTTCTCCAAGTCACCAAATTGGTCACATCCACCTCAATAAAAGACTGAACATGTGCTGACTTTTGAACAGAATGAATCATGTGATCTGAAATCATTTTGCCCATTCTACTCAACTCAATCAACTCGTCTTCTCCTGAAACAGAGAGCGGAATCGTTTTTGAAGGTGTATTTATTTTTGGAGCAGTTGCATCAGAACGCATCTGCTTTGTTTTTGGACGATTTCTAAGATAGGCCTGCATGTCCGATTTGGTCACACGTCCATCTTTTCCGGATCCCGGTATTTTTTCCAGTTCCTCCGCAGAGATCCCTTCCTTAGAAGCCATGTTTTTTACCAAAGGGGAATAAAAACGATCTGTCGGAATCACAGGAACTGCGCTCGGTGTTTCGTTGATGGCTGCTGCTTTTTCAATTTCTTTTTCTACTTCTTCAACCGCAGCACTTATTGCTGCTGAGGGAACTTGTTCCTCAACAGGCTCTGCTTCAACACCTCCTTCAGTTTCTATAATCGCAAGTGTGTGTCCTACTTGAACAACCGCATCTTTTTCGTGTAGTATTTGTACCAAGGTACCTGAAACTTCAGAGGGAACGTCCGAATCCACCTTGTCAGTTGCGATTTCAACGACAGACTCATCGGCTTCAATAAAATCACCCACTTCTTTCAACCAAGATGTTACGGTTGCTTCTGCAACACTTTCTCCCATTTTAGGGAGCTTTAATTCAAATTTTGCCATTTGACTATTGTTTGCCTGAGTTGGACTTTTTGGTTTTACGATAAACTTAGGATCCGATCGTTGGCAAAGCGTGTACGTAGTTAAAAAACACCCGCCTATTAGCAGCAATACAAATCCTCCTCGAACAGGATGCAAATTTAATAAAAATATACGCATTACAGGCCAAGCTGTATGTATTTGCTCCTGAAACAGATGCATTGTTCAAAAATCAGCAGCGGTTTGCAAGTCTAAAAAAACTTACAGCTTGTTCCAAAATAGCACATAAGCATTCAATGAAATGGCCACCAACAACCAAACAAAATAGGGAAGCACCAAGAGAGTGTGACCTTTTAAAAGAGACTTGTATGCTGTCATCAGGTAGCCAAGTAGAGACGTGATCATAAGCAAGACCAATAAGCCTGACAACACCCAATGTCGGTTGAAAAAAACAAAATTCCAGGAAGTATTTAACACCCATTGAACCGCAAAAAGAACAAATACTCTTTTGGAAGGAATTGCCCTTGTCAGGCAAGACATGTACAACGAAAAACAAAGCATGATTGTGGTCCAAGCAAACCCAAAGACCCAACCCGGAGGGCTCCAAGGGGCTTTGTTCAAACTGGAATACCAATCGGAAACAGGCCCGTCATTCATCAACCAACTGCCAATGCCAAGCGCGCTAAAATTGAGCAACAAATACAAGGGAATGGAAAAACGTTTTTGCAAAAAAAGTTTTGGTAACATATCAAACAGCCGTTGCTTTTTTTATCCAAACTTTATCGTCATTTAGATAAAAACTGCCCACAAAATCGAAACGACATTCTTGGGGAGCTATGAGAGACAAAAACAACGCACTTTTTTTGTCTCTGTAAAGATGGTAAACTTTGCCTACGATGGGTTCAAAATTGAATTTGGACGCATAGATCATGTCGTTGTATTCAAACTCA
>DLQL01000021.1:15593-16156 GCA_002477565.1 Flavobacteriaceae bacterium UBA7433 | reverse complement strand
ATCCAACCCGGACAAGCCAAAGGAACACTTGGATTGGCCTTGGGATACGGAAAATCAAAAGCCATCAAAACAGAAATGCAAGTTGGAGTCAATGCCTATGCCTTGGCGACAGACTTTAACAACGTGCAGCTTGCAAGCCTCGTCAAAACATCGGGGACTCACAAATTTGCTTGTGAACAATTGCAACACACCATAGCAGGGAGGTACGAAATCTTAAAAGAAACCTCTTTTGCAACCTACAACGACAAAAACATCGATCCGAAAACATCTTGGAATGAGGTCACGAAAGTTTCCTTAAAACACGAAGAAGTAGATGTAACGACTGTCGATTTGTGGGACGACCACGACCGCAGCATCGGTCACCACTTCAACTTGTCCATCGATTTGACAGCTTGTACAGGATGTGGGGCCTGCGTCGTTGCTTGTCATGCAGAAAACAACGTACCCGTAGTTGGAAAACACGAAGTACGCGTCGGGAGAGACATGCACTGGTTGCGCATTGACCGCTACTACTCTTCGGAGCTAGATGCTGCTTCTGATGAAAGAAAACTAAACAAAAACTC
>DLQL01000021.1:2390-15482 GCA_002477565.1 Flavobacteriaceae bacterium UBA7433 | reverse complement strand
TGTAACCACGCACCTTGTGAAACAGTTTGTCCGGTAGGAGCGACCACCCATGGACGCCAAGGTCAAAACCAAATGACTTACAACAGGTGTATCGGAACAAGGTATTGCGCCAACAACTGTCCGTATAGAGTCCGTCGTTTCAACTGGTTCAAGTACAATGAAAACAGTGAATTTGATTTCAACATGAATGACGATTACGGAAAAATGGTATTGAACCCAGATGTTGCAGTTCGTTCGAGAGGAGTGATGGAAAAATGTTCGTTCTGTATCCAAGGAACACAACAAGTCATCTTGAATGCTAAAAAAGAAGGTAGAAAAGTTGCTGCAGGAGAATTCAACAACGCAACCGCTTGTTCATCAGCCTGTGCGACAGGAGCCTTGGTATTTGGAGATGTCAACGAAGAAAAAGACCCCATCGTGGCTTTGAAAGAAGACAAGAGGGCCTACCGTTTGTTAGAAGCAATAGGAACCGATAACAACGTCGTGTATCAAGTCAAAGTCAGAAACACGGAAGAAGCATAACCAAGTAGTAAAAATTAAAAGTTCGAGAGGAGGAAGGCTCGCAAAAGCTACCGCCTTTCAATCGTACAACAATAAATAAAAGAACAAATATGTCGTCTCATTACGAAGCACCTATCAGAGAACCCTTAGTATTAGGAGATAAAAGTTACCACGATATTACGGTTGACATTGCAAAGCCTATCGAAGGAAAAGCAAATAAGAACTGGTACATCGCCTTTACAATTTCATTGATTGCCTTTTCATGGGGAATCGGATGCATCCTCTATACCATCGGTACAGGAATTGGTGTGTGGGGATTGAACAAGAACATTGGATGGGCCTGGGACATCACCAACTTTGTTTGGTGGGTTGGTATTGGACATGCAGGGACATTGATCTCAGCAGTATTGCTCTTGTTCCGTCAACGTTGGAGAATGGCCATCAACCGCTCTGCGGAAGCCATGACCATTTTTGCAGTATTTCAAGCAGGTTTGTTCCCAATCATTCACATGGGACGTCCATGGAACGCCTATTGGGTATTGCCGATTCCAAATCAATTTGGATCGCTGTGGGTAAACTTCAACTCGCCTTTGTTGTGGGATGTATTTGCCATCTCTACCTATTTATCAGTATCCTTGGTCTTTTGGTGGACAGGATTGCTTCCTGATTTTGCCATGTTGCGCGACAGAGCCATCAAGCCTTTTCAAAAGAAAATATACGCTTTGTTGAGTTTTGGATGGTCGGGTAGAGCCAAAGACTGGCAACGTTTTGAAGAAGTTTCTTTGGTATTGGCCGGTTTGGCCACTCCCCTGGTACTATCGGTACACACTATTGTATCCATGGATTTTGCCACCTCCATCAATCCGGGATGGCACTCTACCATTTTCCCTCCCTACTTTGTTGCAGGAGCTATCTTTTCAGGGTTTGCGATGGTGCAAACTTTGTTAGGAGTCATGAGGAAAGTGACCAATCTCGAAAACTACATTACCCGTTTGCACGTTGAATACATGAACATGGTGATCATGCTGACAGGAGGAATTGTTGCCGTAGCCTATGCTTCAGAATTCTTTATTGCATGGTATACCGGAAGCCCTTATGAAAACTTTACCTACATGTCTGTTGGAGCTGCTACTGGAGCTTATGGATGGGCATTCTGGTCGTTGATATTGTTCAACATTGCCATCCCTCAACTGTTGTGGATCAAGAAAATAAGAGTGAGTTTTATCGGTTCTTTCTTAATTTCTATTGCCATCAACATCGGAATGTGGTTTGAACGTTTTGACATCATTGCGATTGTATTGAGTAAAGGACACTTGCCCTCTACTTGGACACGCTTTGAACCGACCTTTGTAGACGTAGGTGTCTTTATCGGAACCATTGGATTCTTTGGAGTCTTGTTCCTGTTGTATGCCAGAACCTTCCCTGTAATCGCACAGGCTGAGGTAAAATCTATTTTGAAAGTATCAGGAGAAAATTATAAAAAATTAAGAGACGGAAGCCATGAGTAACAAAGTAATACACGCCCTCTACAACGATGATGATATTTTGATGGATGCTGTCAAGAAAGTCAAAGCAGCACACCACCATATCGATGAAGTTTTTACGCCATTTCCTGTTCACGGATTGGACAAAGCCTTGGGGTTGGCACCTACCAAACTCGCCATCACTGCTTTCCTTTACGGATTGACAGGTTTGTCTTTTGCCATTTGGATGACCAATTATATGATGATTGAAGATTGGCCACAAGACATCGGAGGAAAACCCAATTTCAGTTGGGTTGAAAACATGCCGGCCTTCGTGCCAATCATGTTTGAATTGACCGTATTTTTTGCAGCGCATTTGATGGTCATTACCTTCTATATGCGAAGCAGAATATGGCCTTTCAAAGAAGCTGAAAATCCAGATGTAAGAACCACAGACGACCATTTTTTGATGGAAATCTCTGTGCATGACAACGAAAAAGAATTGACCGCTCTGTTGCAAGAAACAGGAGCAGTAGAAATAAACGTAATTGATAAGCACTAAGCGCATGATGAATCGTATCCTTAAGCAAGCAATCTTTCTGTCGATCGCAGTGACCGCCATCTCATGTGGTGACAAAACAAAACGACAGCTGCAATACATGCCAGACATGTACCAAGCACTACCTCACGAGACTTATTCGGAAAATGAATTGTACGAAAATGGACAATCCGCACAGAAACCCGTGGCCGGAACCATCTCGAGAGGAGACGTTCCTTACGAGTACCCAAACACAAACGAGGGCTACGAAGCCGCTAAAAAGGAATTCAAATCCCCTTTGACAGCTTATACCCTTAACAGTAAAAAAGGAGAAGCACTCTACGGAATATATTGCGTGGTATGCCATGGTAAAAAGGGAGACGGACAAGGCCCCCTTGTAAAAAATGAAAAATTCTTAGGAATCCCCAATTACAAAGACAGAGACATCACCGAAGGAAGCATCTACCACGTATTGATGTACGGAAGAAACTTGATGGGGTCGCACTCAGGTCAATTGACCATTGAAGAACGTTGGCAAGTGATCAACCACGTTCAAAAACTAAGAAACGATTTATTGAAATAAAAAGAACTAGTCGCGGGAACCGAAGCCAATACTTCTTTCCCAACACTCAAAACGAACAAACATGTATCAGTTTTCAGGCAAATTAAAAACAATCGCATTGGCATTAATGGTGGTAGGAGCCCTAGGAGTAATTTCCGGATTTTTGACCACACCTAGTTCCGTAGCAGAAGTCAAAGAACAATTGCACAACGCACACCAAGCACATGGGGCACATGGAGCTCCTGCACACCACGAAGAGCAGGTAGCAGGACACGGTTCAGAAGCTTCACATGAGGCACATACAGGACAGGAAGAAAACAGCCACCACGACGAAGTATCTGAAGAAGATGCACATGCAGCACACGTCTTTCACCAACTAAAAAACAGACCTTGGGCAGCATTTTATGCCGCTTTGTTCTTTTTCTTTTTGGTCACTGTCGGTGTTTTGACATTCAATGCCATTCAAAGAGTTGCGCAGGCAGGCTGGTCCATTGTTCTCTTTAGAGTCATGGAAGGGATTTCTGGAAACCTCCTGCCGGTTACCTTAATTTTACTGGTATTCTTATTGTTGGGATCTGCCCACGTACACCACTTATTTGTCTGGATGGCAGACGGAACAGTAGATCCGACAAGCCCAAACTACGACGCTATCATTGACGGAAAAAGCTGGTGGCTAAACGTTCCCGGATGGTCGATCAGAGCGATTGTATACATCACCGGATGGAACCTCTACAGACACTGGTCTCGAAAAAGATCTTTGGCTCAAGACAACGCCAAAGATTTGGTAAACTACAAGAAAAACTTTAAGATGTCTGTCTTGTTTTTGCTGTTCTTCCTATTTACAGAATCCATGATGTCTTGGGATTGGATCATGTCTTTGGACCCACACTGGTTCAGCACACTTTTTGGATGGTACATTTTTGCCACCATGCTCGTATCCTCAGTGACCGCCATTGCCATCGTAACCATCTATTTGCAATCCAAAGGCCACCTGCCGTTTGTAAACAACAGCCACATTCATGATTTGGCAAAATTCATGTTTGGATTCAGCGTTTTTTGGACCTATTTGTGGTTCTCACAATTCATGTTGATCTGGTATGCAGACATGCCCGAAGAAACAACGTATTTTGTTCAACGCTTCGAGGAGTACAAATTGCCTTTTCTCTTGTTGGTTGTCATGAATTTTATCTTCCCGATATTGCTCTTGATCAACAGTGATTACAAGCGCATCCCTCACTTTGTAATTGGAGGAGGAATCGTAATCTTACTCGGACACTACATGGATGTATTCATCATGATCATGCCAGGAACAGTAGGAGACCAATGGTTCTTCGGAATCCCTGAAATCGGAGCCTTGTTGTTTTTCTTAGGAATGTTTATCTACACAGTATTTACAAGCCTCTCAAAAGCACCTTTGTTGGCAAAAGGAAACCCATTCTTACATGAAAGCGAAACCTTCCAATATTAATAAGACACACAAACTAATTCACAAAAATAAATAGAACATATGCTAGCTTTATTTTACATTTTTATAGCTGTCGCAGTAGGCCTCGGAATCTGGCAACTGAATCGTTTGTCAAGTTACAAACAAGTAATTTTGAACAACGACAAGGGAGAACCCGTAAACGCCATTGCAAAAAGCGAAGAAAATCCTGTAGCTACTGAAAAAGACAACGACATTCACGGAAAATTCTTTTTAATCTTTTTGATTGGATTCTACCTTTTGATGACTTATTGTTTGTTTTTTATGAACGACATCATGTTGCCCGAATCCGCTTCAATAGAGGGAGAAAATGACGACAATTTATTTTTAATCACCTTTATCTTGATTGGAGTTGTGCAATTTGCCACTCAATTTTTACTCTTCTATTTCTCGTTCAAATACAGAGGAATCAACAACAGAAAAGCTCTCTTTTATGCTGACAGTCACAAGCTAGAATTGATTTGGACGACCATTCCTACCATCGTATTGACTGCTTTGATCGGCTACGGATTGTACACTTGGAATGATGTGATGGACCTCTCTGATTCAGAAAACCCTTTGGTCATTGAAGTATACGCACAACAATTCAACTGGCAAGCGCGCTATGCAGGGGCTGACAACACTTTGGGACGTGGAAACGTTCGCAACATCAAAGGCATCAACACCATTGGAATCGACATGACAGATGCCAATTCAGCGGATGACATTCCCGTTCGTGAACTGCACTTGCCCAAAGGAAGAAAAATTGTCTTTAAATTTAGATCTCAAGACGTATTGCATTCTGCATACATGCCCCACTTTAGAGCGCAGATGAACTGTGTTCCTGGGATGGTGACTGAATTCGGATTTACCCCCAAATTTACCACTCAAGAAATGCGTGTTCAAGAAGAAACCGTCCGAAAAGTGAACGGCATCAACAAACTTCGAAAAGCAAAAGGAGAAGATCCTTATGAATTTGAATACCTCCTGTTGTGTAACAAAATTTGCGGAGCCTCTCACTACAACATGCAAATGAAAATAGTCGTGGAAGAAGAAGCCGATTTTTACAGCTGGTTGAAACAACAAAAAACAATTACCGAATTGGTCAACTAAACGTTAATCAAACCCGTTTAAGAGTTATAAATAATTAATTTGCACTGCCTTTCAATCTAGGAGAAGGGAACTATTAAAACAAAATACATTATGTCAGAGCACCACCATAAAGAAACTTTTGTTACCAAATACATTTTTAGTCAAGATCACAAAATGATTTCCAAGCAATTTTTGGTTACAGGAATCATTATGGGGGTCATCGGCGTTTTTATGTCCATGTTATTCCGTTTGCAAATTGCATGGCCAGAACGTTCTTTTTCAATCATTGAAGCGTTTTTAGGGCACCACCAGACAGACGGGGTAATGGATCCGGACATGTACTTGGCATTGGTGACCATTCACGGTACCATCATGGTCTTTTTTGTATTGACAGCTGGGCTGAGTGGTACGTTTAGTAACTTATTGATTCCCTTGCAAATTGGAGCCCGTGATATGGCTTCTGGTTTTATGAACATGATTTCCTACTGGTTGTTCTTTATCTCCAGTGTGGTCATGGTCATTTCTTTGTTTGTCGAAGCAGGACCTGCCTCTGCAGGTTGGACCATCTATCCTCCTTTGAGCGCCTTGCCACAAGCCATCCCTGGTTCAGGACTGGGAATGACACTTTGGTTGGTGTCCATGGCCATTTTCGTTGCCTCTTCTTTGATCGGTTCTTTGAACTACATCGTCACCATATTGAATTTGCGTACCAAAGGAATGAAAATGACGCGGTTGCCTTTGACTATGTGGGCCTTTTTCATCACAGCTATTATCGGAGTGGTTTCATTTCCAGTACTCTTGTCAGCAGCCTTGTTGTTGATTTTTGACCGAAGTTTTGGAACCTCCTTTTACCTTTCAGATATTTTTATCAGCGGCGAAGTACTGCATTACCAAGGGGGCTCCCCCGTCTTGTTTGAACACCTTTTTTGGTTCTTGGGTCACCCCGAGGTTTACATCGTATTGCTTCCTGCTTTGGGCATCACTTCAGAAGTCATTGCTACCAATTCGCGCAAGCCAATTTTTGGTTACCGTGCCATGGTTGGGTCTATCATGGCCATCGCATTTTTGTCTACCATCGTTTGGGGACACCACATGTTTATCTCTGGAATGAATCCTTTCTTGGGGTCGGTATTTACCTTTACCACCTTGTTGATTGCCATTCCGTCGGCAGTAAAAGCTTTTAATTACATCACCACTTTGTGGAAAGGAAACTTACAGATGAACCCTGCCATGTTGTTCTCCATTGGTTTGGTCTCTACCTTTATCACTGGAGGTTTGACAGGAATAGTTTTGGGAGACAGTGCCTTGGACATCAACGTACACGACACCTACTTTGTAGTCGCTCATTTTCACTTGGTAATGGGCGTCTCTGCCATTTATGGAATGTACGCAGGAATCTACCACTGGTTCCCTAAAATGTACGGAAGAATGATGGACAAGACCTTGGGTTACTGGCATTTTTGGATCACTGCAATCGCAGCTTACGGAGTCTTTTTCCCAATGCACTTTATCGGTTTGGCAGGATTGCCTAGACGTTACTATTCAAACACCGCATTTCCGCTCTTTGAAGATTTGGCAGATGTAAATATTGTAATCACTTTGTTCGCCATCCTTGGAGGTTTGGCACAAATTATTTTCTTGATCAACTTCTTCCTCAGTATTTACAGAGGAAAAAAAGCGACCCAAAACCCATGGAATTCTACGACTTTGGAATGGACCACGCCTGTAGAAGCAATCCACGGCAACTGGCCTGGAAAAATACCTTCTGTAGAACGCTGGGCATACGATTACAGCAAGCCGGGTTACGAAGAAGATTTTGTCCCTCAAAATGTCCCCTTAAAAGAAGGGGAAGAGGAGTCTTAAATTTCCTTAGTTCCAAAATCAACAAGCCAAAACACCCATCAGAGATTCTTTCTTGATGGGTGTTTTGTTTTGGATTGCGGGGCATGTAAGAAAAGAAACCCCAAGAAAAGCCTTTTGGAAGGCCAACTAAATTTCTTACAACACATCCGACAATCTCTTTTTTCCCTATCTTCGTAACACCTAAGCAGGCGTGTAGTATGAACGAACATTTAAATCCTGAGAATTCCGATCTTTCTAAAGAAGAAATAGACGTTGAAAAGAAACTACGTCCGCTTTCTTTCGATGACTTTACAGGCCAAGAGCAAGCGTTGGAAAATCTTAAAATTTTTGTAGAGGCCGCCAATCGACGAGGAGAAGCCCTAGACCACACGTTGTTTCACGGCCCTCCAGGTTTGGGAAAGACAACCTTGGCCAACATATTGGCAAACGAATTGAGTGTCGGGATCAAAGTGACCTCTGGACCTGTTTTGGACAAGCCGGGCGACCTTGCGGGTCTCTTGACAGGCTTGGACGAACGCGATGTATTGTTTATCGATGAAATCCATCGATTGAGTCCCGTCGTAGAAGAATACCTCTACTCCGCAATGGAAGACTACAAAATCGACATCATGATTGAGTCGGGGCCCAACGCGCGTACTGTGCAGTTGAACTTAGAGCCTTTTACCTTGATTGGTGCCACCACCCGCTCCGGAATGTTGACTGCTCCGATGCGTGCGCGTTTTGGTATCAGCAGCCGTTTGGAATACTACAAAACCGATTTGCTGACCACCATTGTACAGCGAAGTGCCTCCATCTTAAAAACACCCATTTCCATGGAAGCGGCCATCGAAATAGCGGGAAGAAGCCGGGGGACACCAAGAATTGCAAATGCCTTGTTGCGTCGGGTACGTGATTTTGCTGAAATCAAAGGAAACGGCTCCATCACCATCGAAATTGCCAAATACGGTTTGGAAGCCTTGCATGTAGATGCACATGGATTGGACGAAATGGACAATAAAATTTTGACCACCATCATCGACAAATTCAAAGGCGGTCCTGTAGGGATTTCAACATTGGCCACAGCGGTCAGTGAAAATTCGGAAACTCTTGAAGAGGTCTACGAACCTTTCTTGATCCAACAAGGATTTATCATGCGCACACCCAGAGGGAGAGAAGTGACAGAATTGGCCTACAAACACTTGGGCAAGACCCCAGGAAAAAATCAAGCAGAATTGTTTTAAACAACGATTTTAAAATGAAAAAACACCTTCCCATTTTACAATGGTTCCCGAAGCTTACAAAGCGTTCCATACGAAAGGACGCCATCGCAGGAACGATTGTAGGAATCGTGCTGATTCCTCAAGGAATTGCCTATGCCTTGATTGCCGGATTGCCACCGATTTATGGACTCTATACAGCCTTGCTGCCCCAGTTGGTCTATGCGGTCTTGGGAACTTCATCAAAGATTGCCATTGGACCTGTTGCGACAGACTCTTTGATTGTAGCGGCTGCCATCGCAAGTCTGTCGGTGACAGGTCCAGAAAACAGCATTGCCATCGCACTTACTTTGGCATGTGCCGTAGGTGTTTTGCAGCTGCTTATGGGATTTTTTAAACTCGGATTTGTCATCAATTTCTTGTCCAAACCCGTTATCAGTGGTTTTATTTCGGCAGCAGCCATCATCATTGCACTCAGTCAGCTTCGAAATTTTTTTGGGATTTCCATCCCGCGGAGCAATCGAATTTTCGAATTGCTGCTCCTCTTTTTTCAACACCTCTCTGAGATCCACCTTCCAACTTTTGCAATCGGAGCTACTGCCATCCTTTTGATGTTGCTCTTAAAAAAAATAAACAAAAACATTCCCTCTCCTCTTTTTGTGGTGTTTTTAGGCATTGTTCTCATGAAGTATGCCAATGGTTGGTTTGCAGATGTCGCCATCGTCAAAGAAATTCCGAGGGGTTTGCCTGCTTTTGGCTTGCCAAACATAGCGCTTTCTCAAATTTCGGAAATCTTACCCATCGCCTTGACCCTTGCCATGATTGGGTTTTTGGAAACTGTCTCCATCGGAAAATCTTTTGAAAGCCCCAAAGATCCAGTGTCCATTAATGCCAACCAGGAATTGATTGCCTTGGGTTTTGCGAACCTGTTGGGTTCTTTTTTCAAGGCCTATCCAGCGGCTTCCAGTTTTTCCAGATCCTCCATCAACAAGAATTCAGGAGCACAAACAAATTTGACAGCCTTCTTTTCGGTAGGGGTGGTCGCCCTGATTTTGCTGTTTTTCACCCCTGTATTTTACTACTTGCCGAAAACCGTATTGGCCGCAATCATCATTTTGTCCATCGTTGGGTTGATAGATGTCAAAGAAGCCCTGCGATTGTGGAAAATCAACAAGATTGATTTTTGGATGTTGTTGGTCACCTTTCTAGGGACCCTCTTTCTTGGAATCAAAGAAGGAATCGGAGTAGGGGTAGGCCTCTCCTTGCTCATGGTTATTTTTAGGACCTCCAAGCCCCATATTGCTGTTTTGGGACGCATTCCAAACACCAATTTTTTTAGAAACAGCGAACGCTTCAAAGACGTTGAGGTGCACAAAGAGGTACTGATTCTCAGGTTTGATTCACATCTGTATTTTGCAAACACCAACTATTTTAGAGAACAGTTGGACCTCTTGTCCAAAGAAAAAGGGACAGATTTAAAGCTGATCGTCATCGATGGCGAATGCATCAACGGCTTGGACAGTACGGGGGCGGCTATGTGGAACGAACGCATTGATTACTATGCGCTAAAAGGCATCCAAATTCATTTTACGAATATCAAAGGGCCTGTCAGAGATGCGATGACCAAAGCCGGAATCATTTCCAAAATAGGCATTGAAAATTGTTTTATGAGCAACCAAGGTGCGCTCGATTTTTACGAGACCGGTAACCGAGAAAGCCAGAAGAAATTGTCTTCTTACATAGAACAATCCAACAACTGATTCCTCACACATCCCTTTTTTTTAGCGCTTCTTTTTTGGTTGGATGCTGCGCAGTGCCCCAGAACTTTTCATCGAGCAAACTTTCAACTCTCACTTAAGAACAGTACTTTTGCTTCTCAACAAAAACACGTGGTTTTGAGAATTCAAAACCCCTTTTAGCATGCAAATGGAATACAATTTCAATGAGATCGAAGCCAAATGGCAAAAATACTGGGCAGACAACCAAACATTCAAAGCCGTCGATGGCAGTACCCTCCCCAAGTACTATGTTTTGGACATGTTCCCCTATCCTTCAGGAGCAGGCTTGCATGTAGGACACCCATTGGGCTACATCGCTTCGGACATCTATGCACGTTACAAACGCCACCAAGGCTTCAACGTATTGCATCCACAAGGCTACGATTCATTTGGATTGCCAGCCGAGCAATACGCCATACAAACCGGACAGCACCCCGCATTGACTACGGAAGCTAATATTGCTACCTACAGAAGACAACTCGACAAAATCGGCTTTTCTTTCGATTGGTCACGCGAAGTGCGCACATCAAATCCTGAGTACTACAAATGGACCCAATGGATTTTTATCCAACTTTTTGACTCTTGGTACAACAAAGACACTGACAAAGCCGAGGACATCAAAACACTGGTTTCCAAATTTAAGAAAGCTGGAAATGCAGCGGTTCGCGCTGTTGCTGATGAAGACATCACTGTTTTTACAGCCGAACAATGGAAAGGCTATCCCAAAGAACAGCAAGAATCCATTTTGTTGCAGTACCGTTTGACCTATTTGTCAGAGACAGAGGTCAATTGGTGTCCTGAATTAGGTACGGTTTTGGCAAACGACGAAATTATCAACGGGCTTTCTGAAAGAGGAGGGCACCCGGTAATTCGCAAAAAAATGACCCAATGGAGCATGCGCATTTCAGCCTATGCACAACGCTTGTTGGACGGACTTCAAAATATTGATTGGCCACAGTCTTTAAAAGATGCACAAACCAATTGGATTGGGCGTTCTCAGGGAGCTAGTGTCCGTTTTCAAGTGCTTTTGCCAACACAAGCGGAAGGCAAGACCTCCAAAATGTCTTTCAAAGAATTGGAAGCACTCAAAGAGAAAAGAGCCAATCCGACCAAAGCATCCGCTTTGCTATGGGCGCGTCTGAAAAAGAAAAAAGCAGCTTCTAAATTTAGAGCCAACTATACGCTTGGCAATTATCAAGTCGATTTTGTCTGTCTTGCAAAACAAACCGTTGTTGAATTTTCAGGAAAAGACACCCAAGCACAACGCAAAGACTATTTTGAAAAAGAAGGGTTTCAAGTGCTGTATATTACATCCAAGGACATTGAAAAAAATGTAGCAGATGTGTTGCTGCACATCGAAACCGCTTTGCAATTTCCAAAAACAGTAGCTGTCGACAAGACAGTTGATGCTTCCACAGAAACACCCGAAATAGAGGTCTTTACCACACGGCCTGATACCATTTTTGGGGTCACCTTTATGACTTTGGCACCCGAACACGACTTGGTGGCAAAAATTACCACAGCGTCTCAAAAACAAGCAGTGGAAGCATATGTCAAAGCCACTGCCAAACGCAGTGAACGCGAACGAATGGCCGATGTAAAAACCATTTCAGGAGTGTTTACAGGAGCCTATGCGATCCATCCGTTGACCGGGGATAAAATTCCGATTTGGATTGGAGATTACGTGTTGGCAAGCTACGGAACTGGAGCGGTCATGGCGGTCCCTTGTGGAGACCAAAGAGACTGGGATTTTGCAAAGCATTTTAAGATAGTCATCAAAAATATCTTTAAAGATGTAGACGTTTCTGAAGGGGCTTATGCAGAAAAAGATGCGGTCATTGCCAATTCAGATTTTTTAAACGATTTGAAGGTAAACAAAGCGAGCAAATTGGCCATTTTTGAATTGGAAAAACGCGGATTTGGAAGTGGAAAAATAAATTACCGTTTGCGAGATGCCGTATTTAGCCGTCAACGCTATTGGGGAGAGCCTTTTCCTATCTATTACAAAAATGGACTTCCTCAAACAATCGACACTGCGCATTTGCCCATCGTTTTGCCAGAGGTAGAAAAGTACCTGCCCACCAAAGAGGGCAAACCGCCTTTGGGCAATGCAACCGAATGGGCATGGGATTCCCGAAATAAAAAAGTGGTTTCCAACGAAAAGTTAAAAAACAAAACCGTGTACCCTCTAGAACTCAATACGATGCCGGGTTGGGCAGGGAGTTCCTGGTATTTCAACCGCTATATGGATCCGACCAATGAGGGTGCATTTGTAAGCAAAGAAGCTGCAGAGTACTGGAGAGAAGTCGATTTGTATATCGGCGGTTCCGAACATGCGACAGGACATCTTTTGTACGCGCGTTTTTGGCAAAAATTCCTGTTTGATCGCGGACACCTCCCCGTAGAAGAATTTGCAAAAAAACTCATCAACCAAGGGATGATTCTAGGAACCAGTGCTTTTGTGTACCGCTTAGAAGGGACCAACACTTTTGTGTCCAAAGGACTCTTAGCCGATCAAAAAGTACAGCCGCTACACGTCGACGTTTCTCTGGTCAATAGTTCTGATGAATTGGACGTCGAGGCCTTTAAAAACCACCCGATGTATTCAGATTTTAACACAGCCGAATTTTTGTTGGA
>DLQL01000021.1:0-2225 GCA_002477565.1 Flavobacteriaceae bacterium UBA7433 | reverse complement strand
AAAAAATTGTGGAAATTGTACCACCCGAAAGGTGCTTTTGGAGTTTCTGAAGAGGCGCCTACTCAAGATGAATTGAAAATATTGCACAAAACCATCAAAAAAGTACAGGAGGACATTGAGCATTTTTCTTTCAACACTTCGGTCAGTACTTTTATGATTGCCGTCAACGAATTGGCCGCTCAAAAGTGCTGTAAAAAAGCCATTTTAGAACCCTTGTTGGTTTTGATTTCACCTTATGCACCTCATATTGCCGAGGAGCTTTGGAGCCAATTGGGACACACAAGTTCTATTGCAACCGCTTCTTTCCCTGTTTTTGAGAGCAAGCACTTGGTGGAGAGCAGCAAGGTCTATCCCATCTCGTTCAACGGAAAAATGCGTTTTACCCTAGAACTGCCTTTGGACTTGTCCAAAGAAGCCCTCGAAAAAACTGTGCTGGCACACGAAAAGACGCGCGCCCAATTGCAGGGAAAGACCCCTAAGAAAGTGATAGTGGTCCCAGGAAAAATTGTCAACATCGTGGGCTAAACACCACATTTCTCAGAGAAGTGATGCGCGTTCGGCAAAAAGGTTTTACATTGAATGTAATTGATACAAAATAGAAAACGATGAGATATACAAAAATTGGATGCATTCTCTTGCTAGTACTGACGGTATTTTCTTGTGCCTCAGAGGAAGAAAAAAGAATGCGATACATGACCGGAAAGTGGAAAACTGTATATTTCAAATGGGAATTTCCGACCTATCAAAATAAAGATACCTTGATCGAATACGATGTGGATTTTACCAACCCGGGAGAGGAACGCGCCAAAGCAACTACTTTTTACAATTACAAGGCAGACGGTTCTTTTGAAACATGGCAGCGCAACAAATCGGGTGCGCGTAGTTCTAAAGAATCAGCAAAATGGCGTGTTACCGTAGATTCTTTGTTTCATACCTATTCGAGAGGAAACCAATCGAAAACCCTGTCTTTTGGATTGCAGCAGATAGAAGATGGTTTTTCCCTAAGGGCGGTTTTTGACCAAGACAGAGACGGAGAAAAAGACGACGTGTATTACATGGAAACCCTTCGATTGGCAGCAGACGCCAAAGACTGATGGAAAGCATTCCTTTCCATATTGAAATCATCGGTCTCTTAGCAGCGACGCTCACCACCGTTTCCTTTGTGCCACAGGTATACATGATTTGGAAAAAAAAGTCTGCGGAAAGTGTTTCTTTGACCATGTTTTTAATGTTTTTTGTCGGGATTTTACTTTGGCTGTCTTACGGTTGCTATCTTAAAAGTCTGTCAATGATTATGGCAAATATTGTGACCGGTTTCCTTTCTTTGGTGATCATCTATTGCAAGTTTAAATACAAATAAGCAGCAACGATGTGTGCCTGTTCGAATTTTGCCCTTTTCCTTTTTTTTTCAAAATTAATAGGTTTTGTCCTTAAAAATTAAAACCTTGTAGCCGCTATCTCTTTTGAAATGGTCCATGAATTTTAAAAAGCTCTCACTTCGCATACGCATCTTTTTGTCAATGATCTTGTTGATTCTTTTGACCTATGTACTGATTGCCTTTATGACGGTTTTTCAATACAAAAAGCAAACTTCGGCATACAACAAAAGTCGATTTGAGAGAAAAGAGGATGCCATTCGATTGAACATCAGCTATGTGCTTTACAACACTTCCACACCCTTGTTGACCCAAAATATCTTCGCGATTTTTGAGCAAAAGATTGATGAAATAGCGGCAGTCCACAAAGTAAATATCAAGATATACGACTTGCAGGGGAAGTTGCTCGTAGGTTCACCGAGGAAGGAAATCACCACGCGTTCAGAAGAAGGCGTGAGTCCTCAAGACATCAAAGAGTTGGAAGACCTAGGGTCTTATCGGATCCTTCAAGACAGCGATGCAGCAGGCAAACCCTTGCAAGCTTCTTACACCTACATATACAATACAGTCCAAGAGCCGATTGGGATTTTAAAACTGCATTATTTTCAAGACAATTCTACCCAAGAAAAAGACTTAAAAGAATTTTTGTCTCGTTTGGGTGTACTTTATGTCTTGCTGTTTGTAGCAGCCATTCTGATTGCCTATTTTTTGTCAAGTTACATTACTAAATCCTTGAAAACAATCATCGATAAGATGAGTCATACAGGTTTGGACAAACACAACCAAAAGATAGTTTTGGGCAATGTATCTAGAGAAATTCAAAGACTGGTCAATGCCTACAACAACATG
>DLQL01000014.1 GCA_002477565.1 Flavobacteriaceae bacterium UBA7433 | reverse complement strand
CTTTGGGTTGCTTGGCGACCCGCACATGTGTCTTGCCAACGGTTGCCATCACCCCAATTTCAGCAGCAGTGATTTGCTTGTTTGTTGAGATCAACAAATCTCCTTGTTTTTTGTCGCTGCCTTTTTCGTGTATGTTTTGATAAAAACGCACTTGATTTACTTTGACTTGAGCAACGCCTTTTTTGATCTCAAGCTGCTCGTAAGGAATCACAATATCTGTGTGGCGAGGCAAGACAGCACCCGTCATCACCTCCAAGCAGTTTTTATTGTTTACAAGTGTTTTTTGGGGGCTTCCCGCTGCTTGAATTCCTTCGATTGTAAAACTCCTCAAACCCGAGTCAAAAGCAGCTAGCTGGAGTGCAATTCCATCCATACAAACCCGATTGAAAGGGGGAAAATCGCTATCTGCAAAGAGGGCTTCTTTTAAAACCCTTCCCGGTGAATGCTCAAAAGAAATGGTTTCTGTACCAAAATCCTGTTGGCACTGTAAAATTGTCTGAAGGGCCTTTTCAACTGAAATCATTGGGGAGCTAGAAGCTTCTTTTTTTTGCATTGAATTATTTTTTACGAGGGCTCACGATTATTTTTAAAACAGACAAACCGTATGCCATCAAAAGGGTTTGGTACATCACCCAAAAGGCGACGCTTCTAAAGGTCAATTGAAACGCCACTTTGTTCGCTGCAAAAAATACGGCATCAATATCTCCTTGTGTGGTTTTCCAAAGCTCAAATCCTCCTTTAAAAATCAACAAGACAAATCCGGAATTTAGCAGTCCCAACACTAATTTTTGCAACAAGGTCCACCCTTCACTAAAACAAAAACGAAGGTACAGGAGGTTGGCGTATGAAAAGACAAACAAGATTGGAAACAAGACAGGTATGGGGAGGCGCAAAGTTTCATTTCCCAACTTGACAACCAGCTCCTTGCCCAAGTCAAAATCACAAATCACCAACAAGAAGACCAGCGTCCCTAAAAACAAGAGGATGTTTTTTTGATTTTCCTTTTTGATTCGAAGTGTTTCTTTTTTAAATAGTTTCATAAAGATTTTGGTGTCTTTTAACTTCAATCAACCTCCAATGCTAGACATGCTTTCAGAGACTTTTTTGTTTTTGGTACGACTGGCCTCAGCTACAAAGCCGTTTTGGGGTTTTTGAGCGACCAGATCGACAAATAATTGTTTTAGTTCCTCATTGCTTGCTCCTTTTCTTAAAAAATCGCGGATGCTAAAAACGCCTTCATCAAAAAGGCAGTTTTTCAACATCCCTGTCGAGGTGATTCGAATTCGGTTGCAATCGTTGCAAATCGTTCGGGTATAAGCAGGGATGATGCCCACAGTTCCCCTGGCTCCTTCCACTTTGAAATTACGCGAGGTGGAAGAAGTTTCCAAAGGCAGTGTTTGAAGGGTGGGTGCAACCACTCGAATTTCTTCTAAGATACGTTTGTAATCCCATACTTCTGTTGTTTTCCGAACTCCCACGCCATTGAAAGGCATCTCTTCGATAAAACGAACATCCATTTCTTTATGTTTTGTCAAAGCGACAAAATCAGCAATTTCGTCCGTATTGACTCCCGACTGAATGACCACATTCAATTTGAGTTTTAATTTGCTTTTCGCCAAAAGCTCGTAGGTTTCCCAAACTTGATCAAACACATCACGTCGTGTGATTTTAGCAAATTTTTCAGGTTGTAAACTGTCGATGCTCAAATTGACTGTTTTTACTTTCAATCTTTCCAAATCGGAAATATGAGCTGCAATTAGTGCGCCATTGGTGGTGATATTGATTGCTTCCAAAAGGTCGTTGAAGGACAGCATTTTCAAAAAATCAATCAAATTTTTACGGACAAAGGGTTCTCCTCCCGTTAGACGAACTTTACGGACACCCAATTCGGTAAGCACGCGGGTAATGCGATACATTTCTTTGAAAGTCAGCAATTCTTTTCGTTCTACAATCACAGCGCCTTCTGCAGGCATGCAATAGGTACAACGCAGATTGCATCGATCTGTAACTGCCAGCCTTACGTAGGTAATTTGTCTGCCAAAAGCGTCTCGCAACTGCTGCATTTCTAGTTGTTTGAATTCGAAGTAAAGTTCTGACAAAAAGACCTAACAAAAAAATATCTCAACAGATAAAAGTAGGCAAATTAAAAAGCACAAAAACCTCTTGACCCAAGCTCTAAATTCATTTGAGCACGGAACTCATATAAGCGAGGATTTTTTGAGAAGCTCCTTTGCTTTCATTTATGTAGTGGAAGGCTTTTTCGCCTTTTTCTCTGCGCAAATCAGCATCGTTTTTAAAATCCAGCAGTACTCTTGAAAAACACTCAGAAGTGCCAACAGTTGAACAGGCATCTCTTGCTATCAAATCAGTGGCTTCTTTGAATTTTACAAAATTGGGGCCGATGACAACAGGAATTCCAAAAACGGAAGGCTCCAAGATATTGTGCACCCCACTCTTGGTAAAGCCGCCACCCACATAAGCAACGTCAGCAACGCTGTAAATTTTCGTTAAAATGCCGACCGTATCAATGATAAAAACTTGGCAATCTTTCAAGGATATCCCCTCTTTTTCGGAATAAAGAACTGTTTTTTTGGCGATTGAAGCTTTGAGGGCCAAGATGTCTTCTTCTTTGATGTTGTGTGGTGCGATGATGAATTTCTCTTGGGCTGTGGCGGTTTGGTTGATATATTCCACCAACAAATCCTCGTCTTCTTTCCAAGTGCTCCCTGCCACCAACGTATAGCAATCCTCTTTAAAAGCGGTGACGTAAGGCAAAGAATTGTCTTGATTCAGAATGTCATAAACACGGTCAAAACGAGTATCCCCACTGTGGGTTGCATTCGTCAATCCGATACCACGTAGCAACTGAAGGGAGTTTGAATCTTGCACAAAAAAATGTGTAAACGACTGAAGCAAGTTTCGCATCCCTTTCCCAAAAGGCTTGAAAAAATAGTGCTCTTTTCTAAAAATCCCCGAAACCAATAGGGTGGTTGTTTTTCTCTTTTTCAGTGCCAACAACATGTTGGGCCAAAATTCGTATTTGACAAAAACCGCCAGTGTTGGGTGTACTAGGTCTAAGAACCTTCGCACATTGGCCTGGGTGTCGAGCGGCAAGTAACATACTACATCCGCATGCGGATAGTCTTTCCGCACTTCGTAACCAGAAGGAGAGAAAAAGGTCAAGACCACTTTGTAGGTGGGCTGGTCTTTTCGAACAGCCTCTATCAAGGGCCTTCCTTGTTCGAATTCTCCCAAAGAAGCACAGTGGAACCAAACGACGTGATCTTTTGGATCAAGAGCTTGTTGCAAGTCCGCAAACACGTTTGCTCGCCCTGCTACAAAAAGACCTGTCTTTTTATGAAAAGGCGCAGCAATTTTCAAAATAATTTGCGACACAAAGAGAAGAAAATTGTAGATAAAAAGCATGTTGTAAATGTACTAAAAAGGAACGGAAGGGAATTGAGTTTGGCCTGAGGAAGCGACTTGTTTAAGAAAAAACCAAAAACAAGAAAACTCCCAACCGAAGGCTGGGAGTTTTGTAAGATGTAAAAGCGATCTATTTAAGCTTCAACTGCTTCTATCGAAACATAAGACTTGTTGTCTCTTTTCTTAGTAAACTTTACAATTCCATCTACTTTTGCATGCAAGGTATGGTCTTTACCCATGTACACATTTTCTCCTGGATTGTGTTTCGTTCCTCTTTGACGAATGATGATGTTCCCTGCAATCGCAGCTTGACCACCGAATATTTTTACTCCTAGTCGTTTCGATTCTGATTCTCTACCATTCTTCGAACTACC
>DLQL01000101.1:15403-28620 GCA_002477565.1 Flavobacteriaceae bacterium UBA7433 | reverse complement strand
AAAGGACGCAATACACGGTCCACCAAACGCATGGTCAGGACTTCTCCATCACTAGGTCTTGCTTCTCTCTTAAAAAATCCACCAGGATACCTTCCGGCAGCGGCAAATTTTTCTCTGTAGTCTACGGTCAAAGGTAGAAAGTCAACAGGGCTTTGTTTGTAGTTGGACACTACAGTACACAATAACATTGCGTCTCCCATTCTTACAACAACGGAACCGTGCGCTTGTTTGGCTAGTTTTCCGGTCTCTAATGTGATGGTTCTTCCATCGCCAAGGTCGATGACCTCGTTAAATACTTTTGGAATCATACGTTTTAATTCTAGATTGATAAAATGTGTGTTGTGTGTTGTTCGGGCTTGTTGAATTCCCTGTGGAGTAGTAATCGGTAAAGAATGCTAAAAAAAAGAGGCAATAGAAATTGCCTCTTTTTAGGTGTTTTTATTTTCTTAGTCCCAATTCCTTGATGATTTCACGGTATCTTACGATATCGGTTTTGATCAAGTAGTCAAGTAGACTTCTGCGCTTACCTACCAATTTAACAAGAGAACGCTCTGTGTTAAAATCTTTGCGATTTCCTTTTAAGTGCTCTGTTAAATGATCGATTCGGTGAGTGAACAAAGCGATTTGAGCTTCTGTTGCACCTGTGTTTGTTTCAGATCCACCGTGTTTTTTGAAAATTTCTTTTTTTACTTCTTGTGTTAAATACATGCTAACATTAAATTTTAGTATTAATAATTTTTATGTATTGATAATGAATTATCAAGGCTGCAAATATACTATTATTTTTGAATTTAACAATGAAGAAGTACTGGAATTAAAATAAATAATTTTCATTCCAAATCCTTTGAAATCAGTAGGCTAAGTAATGTGTTTCAAAAGTGTTTTTTAAGAGTGAAGTATAAAATAAAGTCCCGAGATAGGGACGATTTTTTAAGCTCTTATCTTTTGATTTTGAATCAAGTCGATGTACAAGTTGATTTGATCTTTGAGGTCTTTTCTTTCGTAGATGGCATCTAAGAATCCGTGTTCTAACAAAAATTCAGAACGTTGAAATCCTTTTGGAAGGTCTTTTCCTGTCGTGTCTTTTACCACCCGAGGGCCTGCAAAAGCGATCAGTGCGTTGGGTTCTGCAATGTTGATGTCTCCCAACATGGCAAAAGAAGCTGTAATTCCTCCAGTAGTAGGATCTGTACATAGAGAGATGTAGGGTATTTTTGCTTTTGCCAACAAGGCCAGTTTTGCAGAAGTTTTGACCATTTGCATCAAAGAAAGTGGCGCTTCCTGCATGCGCGCTCCTCCAGATTTTGAAATCATCAGAAAAGGAATTTTGTTTTGTATCGAGTAGTCGATTGCCCGCGCTATTTTTTCACCAACAACACTTCCCATAGACCCACCAATAAATGCAAAATCCATACAAGCAATGACCAAGTCTTGGCCGAGGGATTTTCCGACAGCTGTGCGAACGGCATCTTTTAGTGCTGTTTTTTTCTGAGCCTCTTTCAAACGGTCTGGATATGCCTTCGTATCTTTAAATTTAAGAGGATCTTTGGCTTCTAAGTCGCTGTTTAACTCTTCGTATGCATCGTCGAATAAAATCTCAAAATACTCTGCACTACCGATGCGAACATGGTAACCATCTTCACGACTTACATATAGATTTTGTTTCAAGTCTTCCGTGTCGACAATCTTGCCACTCGGAGTCTTGTACCAAAGTCCTTTTGGCACATCTTTTTTAGCTTCTGTAGGGGTATTGATCCCTTTTTCTATTCTCTTAAACCAAGATGACATATTCGTTCTATTTTAAGGGGTAAATTTACTAAAAAAAATAAAGAGAAACTGAAATATATTCAGTTTCTCTTATTTGAAATTTTATTTTACAACACTCTTTACAAGGTATTGACGTTGTTCAAGTCTTCAAAGGCAGCTTTCAAACGTTCTTTGAAAGTTACTTCTCCTTTTCGCAACCATCCTCTAGGATCGTAGAATTTTTTGTTGGGTGCATCTGCTCCTGTTGGATTTCCAATTTGAGCTTGCAAGTAAGCTGTATTCTCAGCAAAATAATCTCTGATGCCCTCCATAAATGCGTACTGCAAATCGGTATCGATGTTCATTTTGATGACTCCGTAAGAAATACCTTCTCTGATTTCTTCGACAGTAGAACCTGAACCTCCGTGGAATACAAAGTCAATAGTATTGTGAGCAACAGCGTATTTTTCTGAAATAAAATCTTGAGAGTTTTTTAAGATTTTTGGCGTCAATTTTACGTTACCTGGTTTGTAAACACCGTGTACATTTCCAAAAGCAGCAGCGATCGTAAACTTGTCACTTACTTTCGACAATTCTTCGTATGCAAAGGCAACTTCTTCGGGTTGGGTATACAGTTTAGACACATCTACGTCAGAATTGTCAACCCCGTCTTCTTCACCACCGGTAATTCCCAATTCAATCTCTAAAGTCATGCCCATTTTGCTCATACGAGCGAGGTATTCTTTACAGATTTCAATGTTTTCTTCGATAGGCTCTTCCGACAAATCAATCATGTGTGAACTGTACAAAGGAGCACCTGTTTCTGCGAAGTGTTTTTCGCTGGCGTCCAACAATCCGTCGATCCAAGGCAGTAATTTCTTTGCGGCGTGGTCTGTGTGTAAAATAACAGGCACTCCGTAAGCTTCTGCCATTTGGTGTACGTGTTTCGCACCTGCAATACCTCCTGCAATCGCGGCTTTTTCACCTTCGTTAGAGAGTCCTTTACCCGCGTTGAATTGCGCACCACCATTTGAAAATTGAATGATGACAGGAGCGTTTAGGTCTTTTGCTGTTTCCAATACAGCATTGATGGTGTTGGATCCGATGACATTTACCGCAGGCAAAGCAAAAGATTTTGCTTTTGCGTATTTGAAAATTTCTTGCACGGCATCGCCTGTAGCAACTCCAGCTTTGATATTGTGACTCATGGTTATTAAGTTTTTAAATGAAAAATGTTCCGCAAAAGTATGAATTTAATCCATTCTTTTGAAACTTCTACATTAAGATACCCTAAAAAAAAGCGAAAACGATGTAGGGAATGCAGCCACTTATTTTCAGACAGCCACACAAAAGTAATTTTTAAAAAGGATAGTTGATCCCAATATTTAAAACCGCGTTGGCAAAGTTGTAATGTCGGAACCATTTGTTGTCCGTCAAGTAAGGTTCGTAGGTTTTGAAGCCCAAGTCCAAGCGCAACACCAAAAAGTTGAAATCGTAACGAATCCCAAAACCAGATCCCAAGGCCGCATTTTTCAAAGATTTGATTCCGATAAATTTTTCGTCCTGCTTGGTCAGTTTCGAGTCTGTGATGTCCCAGATATTTCCAGCATCCACAAACAAAGCTCCTTTCAAGCTTTTGGTCATGTCAAAGCGGTATTCCAGGCTGGAAATCAATTTGAAATTTCCCACGTTGAATTCAAGCCCTGTTTTGCTGGAGCCTGGCCCTAGGTCATAAGTCTTCCAAGCGCGAATATCACTGGACCCACCAATAAAGTAACTGTTGGTAAAAGGGATCTCGGAAGAATTTCCATAAGGCAGGGCGATTCCCAAAAAACTACGAAAAGCCAGCACAGAAGAGTTCGAGACTTTCCAAAATCTTTTGAATTCAAAATCCGTTCTTACAAACTGAGCAATGGGAATGTCCAAAAAGGTCTTTACTCCGTCAATTTCGGCCTTGCTGATTCCAGAAGTGATGTTTCCAGAAGTGGAAATCTTCCCTTTGAAAAAAGCGTAGTGCTTGTCTTTAAAATCAGACTGGCTGTTGTAAATGTATTCGTAGGATACAGAAGGACTCACATAATCTGAGGTGAGAATTTCATGTCGTTTTTCAATGTTTTTTGCCAACTGGTAGTCTTCAGGCTGTTGGTCTTTAAAGTCGGAATCGATGGAGCTTTTGATAAAGCCGATGGCTGTGCTTGTGGTCAAATTTACACCGGGAAAGAAATCTTCTTGAAGGGCTTTTAACTTTTGATATTCAGAAGAATAGACGTTGAAATATTCCGCTTTATTTAGGTTTTTTACATACTGGGTGTTGATGAGTTCGATCGTGTGTTTTTGGGTTTTGCTAGATGTCCAAGAAAAATCGACAATTCCCGTAAATTTTTGCTTGTCCAATCCGATGTTTTTTTGAAAACTGGTACCTACAGAAATTACCGTCTTTGGCTGCATTCTTTTAGAGATGAGTTTTTGACTTTGAAGCGGCAAGATAAAACGCGGCATTTCCAAAGAAGCATCGGCTCCTATTTCCCAAGAATTAAAGGGTTTTTGGTTGTTTCCAATGCTGTTTGAAATGTCAAAAACAGCTCCCTGAAATGACAATTTAAAAATTTCAGCACCTTTGAAAGTGTTTCTGTTTACAAAAGAAAACCCTCCAGAAAACCCCAATTGTTTGATGTTAGAATGAATGGCCTCCGTATTGATCCCAATCGCGTATTTTTTCATAGGAGTCAGCACGATGGAAGCCGAAAGTTCTTTGTCGTTGATTTCTTTGTAGCGAATCTTTACCAGTTTGAAGTTTTTTAAAAGTTTCAAGTGCTTTCTCGTGAGGTTTCGCATACTGTCTTTGTAGATTTGTCCGGGCTCAATAAAAACAGCATTTAAAAAAGTCTTGGGCTGGTATTTCAATTTGTCATGTGAAAAAAAAGTGTAGCCGTTGTAGTGAACAGTATCCCTGTAGAGCTCGTCTTTTCTCGCATAACTGTAATCGGTAAAAATCCCAATTTTAGAAATCTTTTGTACTTGCAGAGGATGGCTCGTGATGGTGCCGTCCTTTTCCGACAAGCGGTCCGTAATTTTCATCAAAACATTCGTTTTGTGATTGGGAGCGAGGGTGTCAATCTCGTAAAATCCAATTTGGTTTTTCGAAAAGTGGTACACACCCGCGTTTCGGAAGAGAGCCGTCAATCGATTGGCTTCCTTTCGGAAATTTTCATCCCGATACCGTTTGCCTTTTTGCAGGAAGGAATGCGCAACAGTACTTTTGTAAAGGGAATCAACTATTTTGGAGTCAATTGCCACTTTGATCTTGTCTAGATAAGTGGGTTGGTGTTTGGTGATGTGGTAAGAGCTACTGGCTTTTTTGAGTTTCAAATCAATAGAATAGGTGACTTCTGCATTGAAATACCCTTCATTAAAGAAGTAAGTCTGAAGTTTTTTTGCACTTTGCTTGGATTTTTTTTCGCTCCAAACGACGGGAGCTTCCCCTCCTTTTAAAAACCAATTCTGAAACGAAGCATACGAATTTCCAACTTGGTGCAGTTGCTTTTCTGAAAACACTTTTTTGAAACGCTCCACTGTTTTAGGGTGTTTTTGCAACCATTCAGAATAAGTCTTTTCGTACGCTTTGTTTCCCAAATTGTAAAAGTACAAAGAGAGTGGCAGCCCAAGAGATTTTTGATTGGGTCTTTGGATGATAAAATTTTTGACCTCGGAATTGACAAGCGGCTTTCCATCCGAATAAATTTGATTTTTTTTCAATAAATACGATCCTTCTGGAACGTATTTTGTACTGTTGCACGAAGGCAGTACAAAAGAAATTCCAGCCAAAAACAGCAGCGAGGATGTAAACTTTGATTTCAATAAACACAAATTGAGATTGCCCTCAAAAATACTCTTTTTGATTGGAAAACAAATCTAAAAATGTGCAGATTGGTTTTATTTTACATTTCGTTTTTAAAAAGTGTATTTTTGTTTTCCCGAACCAGCTGCATACACAATCTTCAAAAGAGGTGGTGGCGTTTCCAAATCAAAAGTCAGAAAAGAATAGATCGATGAGTTTGTCTAAAAATCAAATCAAATTGATTCGAAGTTTGAATCAAAAAAAATCCCGACACAAGCACGGTCTTTTTGTTGTAGAGGGAACGAAAACTGTTCAAGAGTTTCTGTCCTCTTCCTTTGAATTGGATGCACTGTTTGTGACCGATGCGCTTCACAGTACGTTTGATGCTTTCAACGTTCAAGTAGTGGTTCCTTCCGAGATAAAAAAAATCAGTGCTTTGACAAATCCGAGTGGCGTGTTGGCCTTGTTTCGAATTCCCAAAAAAGAAATGTTGGACGCTCGCGGATTGGTCCTTGCTTTGGACGGGGTCAATGATCCTGGAAATCTGGGAACCATCATCCGTCTTTGTGACTGGTTTGGAATCTCACAGCTTGTTTGTAACAAAAACACCGTTGATTGTTTCAACCCGAAAGTAGTGCAGGCCACGATGGGTTCTTTGACACGAGTTCAGATTCATTATGTCGATTTGGAAAGGTATTTGCAAACGAGTACCGCTCCAAAATACATGGCAGATATGAACGGAGAAGATGTGTACAAAAGCAACTTGCCAGAGGAAGCGATTTTGATCATGGGAAATGAGGCCAATGGCGTTTGTCAAGAAATTCAAAAACAGTGTACACATCGCCTTTCCATACCTCGATTTGGAATCCTTCAAAAGACCGAAAGTCTCAACGTGGCATCCGCAACCGCCATTTTACTGAGCGAATTCAAACGCAGTTGATTTTTTGTTGAACTGAAAATTATGTGAAGTCCTATTCAAAGGTCAATCTCAGAAACCATGCTTTTGAGCCCATAAAATCAATGGGAGCTGTCCAAGGACTGGCTGGATTGTCATCCGGAACAAGTTCGTTGGTTGCAGCAAATTGCCCGCGGATGGAAGGTGAAAACTTAAAGTAGTGGAAGTAAAAATCCACCCCAAAACCTATCTCATAAGAAATGCGGTTGGCTTCCATTCGGAATTCACCGTTTGCATTGTCATTGGGATTCTTACTGTTGCTGTCAAAATTGTAATCCAAGGAAGCTCCTCCGATCAGGTACGGTTTGCTATTGTTCAATCGCTTTCCACTGACCTTTAACAGCAATGGCAAGTGCAAATAAGTGGATGAAATTTCAGTGGAGGCGTTGTTGTTAAAAACACCAGTGCTGTCGAAATCTTCAAAATACAAGGTACTGCTATTGCTTGAAAGTCCCGGTTCCAATCGCAAGTTGAGATTGTCGTTGATTCTCAGATCCCCGATCAATCCCACATGAAAACCGATGTTGTTCTCAAATCGAAATGAAGTTTTTGGAGCGTCCTCTGTATAGTTTACTTTAAAATCTCGGTGGTTCACACCCAAATAAAACCCCCAATGAATGGTTTTCTTATCAAAATTCGGCAATTGCAAGAGTTTTCGCTGTTGGGCAGAAACAGAAGAAAAGAGTAGAAAAGCGCAGCAAGTAAGAAGTCCAAAATTGTTTTTCATAAGAGGTGGTTTTCCATTTTAATTTGTGGGTGTTTGTTTTGTGGCGGTATAAATAGAAGCGACTCCAAAAGTAACGGGAAGTGCTACGGTATCTATAAACCCACATTTTTGCAAAATATTGTTGAAGGCTGCTCCAAAAGGAAATGCATTTGCAGATTTTGACAAATAAGCATAGGCCGTTTTGTCTTTTGAAAACAATTTTCCGACCAAAGGCAACACAAACTTGGAATGTAGTTGGTAGCCTTGTTTGAAAGGGGTTTTGGTAGGTACTGCAGTCTCCAAAACAACAAAAATACCTCCGGGTTTGAGGACTCTAAAAATCTCTTTCAGTCCTTTTTCTAAATTCTCAAAATTGCGCACGCCAAAAGAAACCGTGATGGCATCAAAAGTAGCGTCCTCAAAAGGAATGTTTTCTGAATCGCCCAACACCATCTCAATCAAATTCGATAAATTTTCGGAAGCTATTTTTTGAGTGCCGACCTCTAACATCCCTGAAGAGATGTCCAATCCGACAATTTTTTCTGGCTTCAATTCGGCCATCATAATAGCCAAGTCCCCCGTTCCTGTTGCAATATCAAGAATGCGTTTGGGATTCTTTTGTCCGACCAATTGGAGTACTTTTTTTCTCCATTTCACATCGATTCCAAAAGAAATCACGCGGTTCAAGCCGTCGTAATTTTTGGAAATGGTATCGAACATCTGAGCTACTTGCTCTTTTTTACCGAGTTTGGAATCTGTGTAAGGAGTTATTTTTTTTGACATGATTTATTTGAATTCAAGAGGATTAACCATTGCTGGCAACAACGGCAGCTATTTTGTTCGGAAGCATTTCTTTCAACATGGTTTCAATACCGTTTTTTAAGGTTACAGTAGAAGAAGGGCATCCGCTGCAAGCACCTTGTAAGATCACATGAACCACTTGTGAATCCTCGTCATAGGATTCAAAAATGATGTTCCCTCCATCGGAGGCAACAGCAGGCTTGACGTATTCTTCCAAAATACCTGCGATGTCCAAAGAGGTACCTGTCAAATCTTCCAGCGCCACTTGAGGAACTTCGATTTTTGAAACAGCGATGGTTTCGTCGATGACCAACTTGTTGTCTTCGATGTAGCTTTTGATGTATTGGCGCAGGTCATTCACCACGGTAGACGACCATTCGATTGTTTCGGTTTTGGTAATGGAAACGTAGTTTTCAGCGATGTATACTTCCTTGACAAAGACATAGCCAAACAAAGCTGCTGCCAATGGAGAGTTCGTTGTCGCCTCTTTGTTTTTGTATTCAAAATCTTTTTCTGTCAACAAACGGTTGCTGCCAAACTTCATCACTTCGGGGTTGGGAGTGCTTTCTGCATAAATTTCAACCGCTATTTTCTTCGGTTCTGCAGCATCTGTGACCACCGAGTTTCCTTGGTTCAAGTACAACTCTACCAGTTCACGAATTTCTTCTTGAATGGCATCCCATTCCACAATGTCAAATTTCTCAATGGCAATAAAATTGGCACTGATAAAAACCTTGCTGACGAAGGGGAGGTGAAACAGTTGTTTGGACAATGGAGATTCCTTCGCCTCGTCCACATTGTTGTATTGGTAGCTGCCCCCTTTTGTCAGGAGTTGGTTGCTGTTGAATTTGACAATGCTCGGATTGTTGGTGGTCTCTATGGAGATTTCATGTTTGCCCATCGGATCAAATGTTTTTGCAAAAATAAGACAATTCCACTTAAAAAAGTTGGAAAGCGAGCAGTTAAAAAAGCAAAACCCTTCGACCTTTACTTATTGTGGGTTTCTAATTTTGAGGCATGCAATGCTCGACGGCGGTTTTCTGCATGTAGAAGGATGAGGTTTCTTTTATAGGTCAGAAGAAAAAAGAGATGGTTGCGGTGATTTTAGCGTTGTCAATAGCTAGTTTCGTCGGAGCGATTTCCGGGTATTGCCCATAAAAGTCATACACCTCATTTCTGTTAGAAGTTTGGTAAGAAATGTCAAATTTGGATTGTTTCATTCGGTAGCCCAATCCCAAACTGTAGGTTTCAAGGTTGGACATGCTGTTTGTATTTTGTAAAGGAGCGTCTTGGTAAGCATAGCCTCCTCGAAAACTCCATTCTTTGAAGTTCCATTCGGTTCCTATTTTTAGAGACTGTACATCTTCTCTTAAAAACGCATTGAACGCCCTGTTTTCTGATGAGAAATTTTGATTGCCTTCCAACTCAATGGTTTGAAAATTCCGCAGGGAATAGTCCACACTGATCAATCCGTGTTTTTTAAAAACACAGGCAATGCTGGTGGTTACTTTGCTAGGGGTTTGGAGAGAGTATTCCAAAAAAGAAAATTCCAAGGGATAGCTGTAGTTGGTGTAAGTGCCTTCGAAATCTGTCGCTTCGATAACAGTTGCTCCTTCAAATCCATCGACCTCTACAATGGTTGATTCTTCTGTAATGGTGTAATACCAAATTGGGCTTTGGTACGACAATCCGAGCCTCAGGAATTCGGTCGGTTTGGCAATCAGTCCAAAACTCAAAGAAAATCCTTCGCTCAGTTCGGACAACGATTGGTCGAAATCCGCAAAGAGCGCATTGCCATTCCCATCTCCGTTTTGTTCAGACAGGTAAGTATTTTGCACCAAATCTGCTTGATGGGCATTCAGAGAAGCTCCAAAGTAGAAAGACTTTTTATAATTGCCGGAAAAGGAAAATGAAAACACACTGGAATAGCCTTTCAGGTCGTTGGTAATCACCTGTTGTTTGGCAACATCATACCTGCTGACAGGCATTCGGTCGTCATAAGGGTGTTCTGTAAAGGTAGCATAGCCATTGTTTCCTTGTGTGGTATAGCTGTTTGAATAATCGTTGGTGATGTTGTAAGAAAGTCCTACTGAAAATTTGTTCCACTGGGAATAGTGGTTTGGGTTGTCAAAAACGAAGACAGCGCCAAATTGAGGGATTCTAAAATTGTTGTAGTCGTTGAAAGTTTCGGCGCCATAATACCTGCTGTTTGTATCCGTGGAGTGGATTGCGAGGGATCCTGAAATTTCACTGTGGTTGAATACCGCGGCCCCTGCAGGGTTTCCGTAAATGGCACTAATGTCACCTCCCAAAGCCCCAAAAGCGCCTCCCATGGCATTGAAACGTGCGGTTCCTCGAAAATCTTCTTGAGAGAAGAGGATTCCCAAATCCTCATAAGACAAGGATTGGGCGTAAAAGGGCAGCGTACTTATTAAGAACAGAAGGGTTGGAATTGCTTTTTTCATAACGGATGTGTTTGTTTGTAAAAAGGGATTTGACTGTGGGCTGTTTACCTTCTTCGAGAAGAGGAACTGCTTGACCGAGAAGAACTGCTTGATCTCGAGGAGCTGTAACTGCTCGAACCACTTCTACGAGAGCTGCTGTAGCTTTGATTCGGAACTTGGTAGCTTGAGGAGCTCTTCTTGCGGCTCTTGTAGGTCTCTGATGGCGCGTTGTAGGTTTTTGTGCTGCGACGTTTGCCGTAGTTCGAGTAAGTGCCAGCCTTTTTTTGAGTTCTTGAGTGTTTTGTTGCACTGCTCGCTCTCCTTGCTGAATGCGAAAATTGGCTTCTAGAACGCGTCGAATTTGATTTGTTGGCAATGGCGCTTCCTCTGGGATTCGAATAGCGTGTCCTCGAAGTGTTTCTCTTGCCGTAATGCACTATTCGACCTCCGTGATATCGGTTTCTGTTGATGTAGTTCCCACGGAAAGGAGCGTAGTAGTTTCCGTAAAAATACGGATCCCAAGAATTGAAATAAAACCCATTGTAGCGAGGCCATCCATAGCGTGGTCCAAAGAAATCATAAGGTCCGTAAAAAGAGTTGTATCCCCAATTCCAGAAGGGATTGTTGTATGAGTCTATGTAGATGTTGTAGTTGTTTTGTGAGTCGTTGTATCGGTTTTCTGCAGCGTACACGTTTTCAGAAACCTCCTCTTCTTCATAAAGGGGTTCAATTTCCAATTCTGAAATGCCTCTGGAAAAAGTTCGACTCGGGTCTGAAGTCCTTATTCTCACCTCAGTTTGGCGCGCAGCGTCTTCATAAATCCCATCCGAATAGCTGGTGAAGTATTGAGAAGTGCCACAAGAAGCAATTCCCAAACAAACCAAAGTGCCCGTCAAAAATTTAGAAAAACGCATGGATAAGGTTTTATAAAGTTTCATAATCATTCAATTTTAATTGTTGAACCATTCAAAATTAATTAGTTTTGCCGGAGAAGTCAGCCTCTTTAGGTTGTATTTTACAATATTTATGCCAAAGTTTTTTAGATGAGTAAAAAATTAACAAAACGCAGCGAAGATTATTCGAAATGGTACAACGAATTGGTGGTCAAAGCCGACTTGGCAGAAAATTCTGCTGTGAGAGGTTGTATGGTCATCAAACCTTATGGTTATGCCATTTGGGAAAACATGCAAAAAGAATTGGATGCTATGTTCAAAGAAACAGGCCATGAAAATGCGTATTTTCCCTTGTTTGTTCCCAAAAGTTTGTTTGAAGCAGAAGAAAAAAACGCGGAAGGTTTTGCCAAAGAATGTGCTGTTGTTACGCATTATCGCTTGAAGAACAATCCTGAAAAAGAAGGAAAGTTGATGGTCGACCCCAAGGCAAAATTGGAAGAAGAGCTCGTGGTACGTCCGACCAGTGAAGCCATTATTTGGAACACTTATAGAGGCTGGATCCAATCCTACAGAGATTTGCCTTTATTGATCAACCAATGGGCAAATGTAGTCCGTTGGGAAATGCGAACCCGTTTGTTTTTGAGAACCGCGGAATTTTTATGGCAAGAAGGCCACACTGCACATGCGACCAAAGCGGAAGCCTTGCAAGAAGCCTCTAAGATGCAAGGCGTTTACGCCGATTTTGCCGAAAACTTTATGGCCATGCCCGTCGTCAAAGGCATCAAAACCGAAAGCGAGCGTTTTGCAGGCGCTTTGGACACCTATACCATTGAAGCCTTGATGCAAGACGGAAAAGCGTTGCAGGCAGGAACTTCTCATTTTTTGGGCCAAAACTTTGCAGAAGCTTTTGACGTAAAGTTCACCAACAAAGAAGGCAAGCAAGAACATGTATGGGCAACCTCATGGGGGGTCTCTACACGTTTGATCGGAGGCTTGATCATGACCCACTCTGATGATCTCGGTTTGGTATTGCCTCCCAAATTGGCTCCCATTCAAGTCGTTATTGTGCCCATTTACAAAAGCCAAGAACAGCTGGATACACTTTCTGAAAAGGCCATGCAACTCGTCAAAGCATTCAAAAGCAAAGGAGTTTCTGTTAAATTTGACAACAGAACCACCCACAAGCCAGGTTGGAAATTTGCGGAATACGAAATGAAAGGCGTGCCATTGAGAATTGCCCTAGGTCCGAGAGATTTGGAAAACGGCACTTTGGAGCTCGCCAGAAGAGATACGTTGGAAAAAGAAGTGGTGGCACAAGAAGCCATTGAAGCACGTGTATTGGAACTTTTGGAAGAAATCCAAGAACAGTTGTTTCAAAAAGCAAAAGCATACCGCGATGACCACATCACAAAAGTAGATGATTTCAAGACCTTTCAAGAGGTTTTGGACCGCAAAGGAGGTTTTGTATTGGCACATTGGGATGGGACCGAAGAAACGGAAGATCAGATCAAAGAACAGACCAAGGCAACCATCCGTTGCATCGCAATAGACGCACCTGAAGAAGAAGGGAAATGCGTCTTTTCAGGAAAGCCTTCTCAGAAAAGAGTCCTGTTTGCAAAAGCCTATTAAAAAAAACAAAAATATGTTTGTGAGATTTCAAATCTCATGTATCTTTGCAACCGCAAATCCTAGGAAATGCAACCGTTCTTTTAAATCGTAAGATTGCAAAAATCAAAACACAAATAAAATTCTGATATATTTTGTCAGATTTAAAAAAAGTTTCTATTTTTGCCTCGCTTTAAAAAGCAAAATTAAGGTCCGTTCGTCTAGGGGT
>DLQL01000101.1:12410-15377 GCA_002477565.1 Flavobacteriaceae bacterium UBA7433 | reverse complement strand
GATTCCCCTACGGACTACAAAAAACGAAGTTTTAAAAAGATAAAATTATGGCAAATCACAAGTCAGCATTAAAGAGAATTAGAAGTGACCGCGAAAAGCAGTTGCGCAACAAGTACCAACACAAAACAACTAGAAATGCTGTGAGAAGTCTAAAAGCTTTGACAGACAAGAAGGAAGCTGAAGAAAAACTTCCTGCCATTGTTGCCATGTTGCACAAGTTGGCAAAGAACAACATCATCCACAAAAACAAAGCGAGCAACTTGCAGTCTAAATTGACAAAACACGTTGCCGCATTGTAATAAGGATTTAAAACCCATTGTAAAAACCGTTTTCAATATTGAAAACGGTTTTTTTTTGTGATATAAGTACTTTTCACGTTAGTTTTGATAACTTAGACTTCCCTTCAAACAAATTTAGGAAAGCGGTTTGCTCTTTGAGGATCTCTGTTTTTTTGTACAACTCCGATCAAATTTTACAAACGATGCAAGCAAATAGCGCAATGAAACAATCTTACCACATAGACGGAATGACTTGTGGAGGTTGCCGTACTCATGTCGAACACACCCTTCTAAATGTCAAAGGTGTAGCGCATGCAAAAGTCGATTTGGAAAAATCCGAAGCCGTTTTAGAAATGAACACACCTATTTCCATAGCTGTTTTGAGCAAAGCCTTGACAGCAGCAGGAGCCACCTATCAAATTCGAGCACAGGGCACAGCACCTCCTTTGAAAAAAGGAAAAAGACTTCAGTCAAAAGCAGCAGGAACCTATCTCTGCCCCATGCACTGTGAAGGAGAGAAGACCTACGTTCATTTTGGAGCCTGCCCTGTCTGCGGTATGGATTTGGTGCCGCTTGAGACAAAAGGTACTGATACAGCTGCTGCAGAGAACCCTTGGGCAGCACGATTTTGGTTGGCTTTGTTGTTTACGGTGCCTATTTTTGGGATTGCCATGTCCGAAATGTTCAAAGAAAACCCTCTTTACAACCTGTCAGCGCAAAAGACTTGGAATTGGATCCAATGCGTTTTGTCCTTGCCAGTTGTGTTCAAAGCTGCTTGGGTGGTCTTTGAACGGGCGGGAGCCTCCTTAAAAACACGTCGCCTAAACATGTTTACACTCATCGGGATCGGAGCGGGAGCTGCCTGGATTTACAGCTGTATTGCCTTGTTGTTTTCTGATTTCTTTCCAAAAGAATTTCAAACGATTCACGGCAATGCATATGTGTATTTTGAAGCGGCGACTGTCATTTTGACCTTGGTGTTGTTGGGGCAATTTTTGGAAGCCAAAGCCCACCATCAAACTCGAGGAGCCATCCAACAGCTTGCAAAATTGGTTCCTTCCGTGGCTACTTTGGTTGTTGCGGGACTTGACCGAGAAATTGACATCGAACACATCCAAGTTGGAGACTTCCTGCGTGTCAAGCCAGGAGAGCGCATTCCCGTGGACGGAACAGTCGTTGAAGGGCAGAGCGAAGTTGACGAGTCCATGCTCACCGGCGAACCCCTGTCTGTGGAGAAAAACAAACAAGACAAGGTCAGCTCGGGGACCTTAAACGGCACTCAGTCTTTTGTGATGCGTGCAGAAAGAGTGGGGGCTGAAACCCTGCTTTCTCAAATCATTCACCTTGTAGATGCTGCGAGTCGCTCCAAAGCACCGCTTCAAAAATTAGCAGATAAGATTGCCGCCTATTTTGTGCCTACAGTACTCGGGGTTTCGGTTGTGACTTTTGTGGCTTGGGTTTCTTTTGGTCCTGAACCTGCTTTGGTTTTTGCTTTTGTGAATGCAGTCGCCGTGCTCATCATTGCATGTCCCTGCGCCTTGGGTTTGGCAACACCTGTCTCTGTGACGGTTGGTGTTGGAAAAGGAGCCCAGTCGGGGATTTTGATCAAAAGTGCAGCGGCTTTGGAAACCATGAGCACTGTGGATGTCCTCGTTGTTGACAAAACAGGTACCTTGACCGAAGGAAAACCTTCCGTAGAGCGTTTGATTCCGTTGGGAGCGGTCTCTTTTGAAAAATTATTGCAGCACCTGGCTTCTTTGAATCGGTACAGCGAGCATTCATTGGCAAAGGCAATTGTGGCTTATGGAAGTGTGCACCAGGTTGCATTCTCGAAAGTCACCAATTTCAAAGCCCTTGCTGGAAAAGGAGTAAGGGGCGAGGTTGGTGCGCATTCGGTTGCGGTGGGGAATGCAGCTTTGTTAGAGCTGTTTGATGTGACAAGCTCACCGGAATTGAACGAAATGGTGGATGCAGAACAAAGGTTGGGCAAGACGGTTTCGTATGTTTTAGTGGCGGGAAAGATCGCAGGGCTTGTCGTGTTGTACGACGCCATCAAACCGACTAGTTTCAAGGCTGTTCAAGCCCTTCAAAAACGAGGAATAGAAATTCGCATGCTCACGGGAGACCACGAGAACACGGCCCGCTATGTGGCGGAAAAACTGAATTTGAAACACTACAAAGCGAGTTGCTTGCCAAAGGACAAGCTCCAAGAGATAGCTGCATTGCAACAGCAAGGGAAAATTGTAGCCATGGCAGGTGACGGCATCAATGATGCACCGGCTTTGGCGCAAGCAACTGTAGGAATTGCGATGGGAACTGGAACCGATGTAGCGATGGAAAGTGCTTCCATTACTTTGGTCAAGGGCGATTTGACGCGGATTGTCAAAGCGGTGAAGTTGAGTCGAGAGGTAGTGCGCAACATCCGACAAAACCTCTTCTTTGCCTTTGCCTACAACACATTGGGAATTCCGATAGCCGCCGGAGTTTTGTATCCTGTATTTGGATGGTTGCTCTCTCCCATGTTGGCCGCATTAGCGATGAGCTTTAGCTCCGTTTCGGTACTCTTAAATGCCCAACGATTGCGAAATACAAGGATTTAAGATGCTGTGGTTTGGTTCACAGTTCCCAGCCAAAAACGCTTCGACTGTGCATTTCTTTTTTCTGAAGGCTCTTGTGAATAAGCTCCTAA
>DLQL01000101.1:7281-12346 GCA_002477565.1 Flavobacteriaceae bacterium UBA7433 | reverse complement strand
GTCGGGGTGGCAGGATTCGAACCTGCGACCTCCTCGTCCCAAACGAGGCGCGATGACCGGGCTACGCTACACCCCGAAAGTGTAATGGTAATGGAATGCTCAATTGTGAGCGTGCAAATATACTCAAAAGAACACGAGTTTTCCAAGTCCTAATACATCTATTTTATTTTGTTTTTCGCAGCCAAGATCGAGGCCTTGTCAGGCATTGTTTTTTTCGATTCAAACATTGTAAAAAATTATAAACAATCGCTTTTTGTAGGATGGAATTGTGTTATTTTTGTTTGCAAATAAAAAAGAAGAGACCATGTCTGATACGATAGAAAAAATAAAATGTTTGATTGTTGGATCGGGACCTGCAGGGTATACTGCAGCCATCTATGCGGCGAGAGCCGATATGAAGCCCGTAATGTATACCGGTTTGCAGATGGGCGGGCAGTTGACCACCACTACGGAGGTCGATAATTTTCCAGGGTATCCAAACGGTACGGATGGAACAGCTATGATGGAAGATTTGAAAAACCAAGCCGAACGTTTTGGAACAGAAGTTCGATTTGGAATGGCAACTGCAGTCAATTTTTCGAAAGAAATCGGAGGAGTCCACAGAGTCACCATAGACGGCGTGACGGAACTGGAAGCCGAAACAGTAATCATTTCCACAGGAGCTACAGCGCGGTACTTGGGATTGGAAAGCGAAGAACGTCTCAAAGGAGGAGGTGTTTCTGCTTGTGCTACATGTGACGGTTTCTTTTACAAAGGCCAAGATGTCATTGTTGTAGGGGCTGGAGATACGGCTGCTGAAGAAGCGACCTACCTCTCTAATATTTGCAGCAAAGTAACGATGCTCGTTCGAAAAGATTATATGAGAGCATCCAAAGCCATGCAGCACAGGGTGTCCAAAACTGAAAACATTAGCGTGTTGTACAACACAGAGATTGATGAAGTTTTGGGAGACTCCGTTGTGGTAGGAGTCCGAGCGGTCAACAACCAAACACAAGAAAAAATAGAAATTCCAGCGACGGGGCTGTTTATCGCAATCGGCCATACCCCCAACACAACCCTTTTCAAAGACGTGTTGGACATGGACGAAGCAGGGTACCTGATCACCAAAGGGAAAAGTACCAAAACCAACCTGCCTGGCGTTTTTGCTGCAGGAGATGTGCAAGACAAGGAGTACAGGCAAGCTGTGACTGCTGCAGGAACAGGATGTATGGCTGCCTTGGATGCAGAAAGGTATTTAGGCACTTTGGAATAAGTTCCTTTTTCACAAAAAGCAAAGCCCCAAAAGAAATTTCTTTTGGGGCTTTTTTACTTCAGTTAAGCGGCTTTTTTCCGACTCAACGGGAAGACCGTCCGTCATTGTTTCTAATTTCAGTACACTTTTTCGTCACAATCGGTGCATTCCAATCCTTTGGAGGTCATTAAGAAATGTCGATTGACCAAGTTGTTGTCATCAATGTTTTGCACATTGTCAATGTCGTATAGAAAGGATCGTGTAGAATTTCCAAAGTAAACCACGACGCCTTCAGGGACTGCAACCTGCACTGAAACCTGTTCGTCTTTGTGTGTGTTTTCCAAACCACTCAAGAAATAGCCGTCCAATAAAAGAGTGTTGTCAGTGAATGTGTATTTGTAAGCAATTCGGTCGGCATTTTCCGTTGCAATTTTTCGGTTCCTCCCTTCCGATGTTTTTCTGATTTTGAGGCTTGCTTCTGAACTGTCACTTTGGACCACTGTGACTTCTAGATTGCTGCTGTAGATTTTTTTTTCAGGGGTGTAGACAATATTTTGTCCGGATTTTCTAGAGAAATTACTTTTGTAATACAAATTGTCATTGTTTACTATTTTGATGTGTAGGGTGTCGTTTTTGACAGTTTCAAAGTGGCTTTCATGTACTTTTGAACCTTCAAAAGCAGTAGCTGTTTTGTGCTCAATTCCTGCAAAAAGGAGTCCCAACAAAGCGACCATCCAAATGCTCAGCAAAGTCAAGAAAGTCGGCTTGTTCATTGTTTTTACGGATCGATTGACTGCCTTCAACCCCAGAATAAACAACATCAGAAAAGGAAATGCAAACGCGACAAATACCAAAATTGTTAAGAGTTGCTTTGGGATGATAGATTCAAAAAAGAAAGCGGGGAAATCGATCAAATAATCGTTGATTCCGATAATTTGAAAACTCCCCAATGAAAAAAGCCCCAGTGCAAGGGAAACTAAAACAAGCCCAGAAATAAAAATTACAAAAAAACCGAGCGCTTTTCCAAATGCCTTAAAAATGCGAAGCACGAGGGTTCCGAGAATGTTTAGAAGCTTGTGTAACCCTGATTTTACCTTTCCGAAATCTCCTCTTTTTAAAGTTTGACTTGCGTTTTCAAAGCCCTTTCGAATTGTTTTTTCGATGTTGTCAATATTTACAGGAGTTCCTTCCATTTCTAGTTTTTCAATGGATGTTTTGGCTTCGGGAACCAAAACCCACAGTAGGATGTATAAAGGAATTCCAAACCCACCTCCAAGAGCTGCTAGCAGAAATGCAAAACGAAACCAGATTGCGTCCACCTTTACATAATGCCCAATTCCGGAAGCGACACCTCCCAAAAACCTGTTGTCTCCATCTCGGTACAACTTTTTGACAGGATGGGTCGCTGCTTTGGCAGAGGGCTCTTCGTTCGCGTCTTGGGAGGTGTCTGAATAATCTTCGGGTTGTCCCATCACGAGGATCACTTCCTCGATATCGCTTTCCTGGATTGCCTGTTGTTTGTAAGCTGTTTTTTCGGACAAAAGCTCACTGATGCGCGCTTCGATGTCTGCGATGATTTCGGTTTTGCCCTCGACATCTTCGTTTAGTGAATTTGAAACGGCTTCCAAATAGTTCTTAAGCAGGGCATAGGCATTTTCATCGATGTGAAAAATAAGCCCTCCCAAATTGATGTTGATTGTTTTGTTCATGGGTTTATGATTTTTTTAGGGTGACAGTAGTTACTGCGTTGACTAGTTCGTTCCAAGTCGTATTCAATTCGCTTAAAAACACGCCTCCTTCTTCGGTGAGCATATAGTATTTCCGAGGAGGTCCTGAGGGAGACTCTTCCCATCTGTAGGAGAGCAAACCTGCATTCTTCAAACGTGTCAATAGGGGGTAAATGGTCCCTTCGACGACAATCATTTTCGCGTCTTTTAAGGTGCAAAGAATCTCAGAGGTATACGCATCTCCGTTTTTTAGTATCGACAGAATGCAGTATTCCAAAACTCCTTTTCGCATTTGTGCCTTCGTGTTTTCAGTCTTCATTGATTGGTGTTTAGGGGATGATTTTTTGATCAAATCATTTTCTATGCAATAAAAATAGGAAATTATATAGTAGTATGCAAAACATAGTACTATGTTTTTAATCGGTGATAGCTTTAAAATAAGATTGTTTAAAAATTTAGTACTTTAGAGCCACAACCAGTTGCTCATGAAGTTTCGCCCTTTCGCATTGAATTTTTTTGTTTTTTGTAAGATTCCATCGGCCTATTTGTCGGGGGTACGTGTAAAAGCAGTTTCTAAAGAACGCGTCGTTGTTACGGTTCGGCATCGTTGGATCAACCAAAATCCTTTCAAGTCCATGTACTGGGCAACTCAGGGAATGGCTTCAGAATTGGCAACAGGAATTTTATTGATGCAAGAAATCGCAGCGTCTGGTGAAAAAATTTCTTTGTTGGTCACTGAGCAAAAGGGAACTTTTAAGAAAAAAGCCAAAGGGACGGTCACCTTTTCAGCGGACAAAACGCCAGCCCTTTGTGAAGGACTTCAAAAAACCATTGCTACCGGAGAGGGCCAACAGGTGGTCCTGCATGCTGAAGGAGTTGATGAAAGTGGTGCTGTGGTTTCTGTTTTTGAATACCAATGGAGTGTCAAACGGAAAGAGCAGATGTTTTAGGAGGGCTTGCAAAGCCACTCAAATGCGCTGTGTTTTCTTTCAAAAGCACTGTTTTTTTATTCGGAATTCTTAATTACTTTAGTAACTTGCAGCTTTAATTTGCACACCGATGTCCAACAGCTTTGAAAATTATCAAAAAAGACGCTTGAAATCTTCCTATTTCTCGGTAGTTTTAAGCATTGCATTGGTGTTGTTTGTTTTGGGTGTCTTGGGAATGGTGGTGTTGAAATCGACACAAATCGCCAACCATTTCAAAGAGCAGGTAACCCTGACACTTTTCTTGAAAGACAATGTCAAAAGAACCCAATCCTTGCATCTCGAAGCGAGTTTGAAAAAGAAAGACTTCACCAAAGACCTGTCCTATGTCTCCAAAGAAGCGGCAGCCGAGAGCTACAGCCGAGAAATCGGCGAAGATTTTCTGTCCTTCTTGGGAAGCAATCCTTTGAAAAATTCCCTTGACATTCAATTGCATCCCGAATACGTAACCCCTACCGCTATGGAGGAGATTAAAAAAGTCCTGCTGAAAAACACCTATGTGTCAGAAGTCATATACGATGCCCCTTTGATTCAGTTGTTGACACAAAACATTCAAAAAATCAGTTTTTGGGTACTTGCAATTGCTGGCTTTTTTACGGTCATCGCCATTGTGTTGATCAACAGTTCCATCCGGTTGTCGGTTTATTCCAAGCGCTTTACCATAAAAACCATGCAGATGGTCGGAGCTACCAAGCGCTTTATCCGCAGGCCTTTTGTATGGAACAGTATTCGTTTGGGGGTGTTGGGTGCTTGTTTGGCAAGTGGAGGCTTGCTCGCTTTGTTGTACGCCCTCTCCCAACAAATTCCCGAATTGGAACTGCTGACCGATTTGAAATCCTTGGCACTCGTTTTTGGAGGAGTGTTGCTAGTAGGTATTTTGGTCACTTGGATCAGTACCTTTTTTGCAACACAGCGGTTTTTAAATTTGAAAACAGACCAGTTGTATTCTTAATTGGAATTTTTTAAAAGAGACAAATGAAACAAAAAAACAAAAAAATCACCTTCTTATTTGGCAAGAGAAATTATACTTGGATGCTGATTGGCTTGGCATTTGTCACTTTGGGTTTTGTCCTAATGGCAGGAGGAAAGAGCGACGATCCAAAGGTGTTCAACGAGGCCAT
>DLQL01000101.1:0-7226 GCA_002477565.1 Flavobacteriaceae bacterium UBA7433 | reverse complement strand
CGTTTACTACATATTTTTTTACAACCGCTGAGAAGCATCAGCCCCCAAAATAACGACATGACTTATTTAGAAGCTATTATTTTAGGAATCATTCAAGGATTGACAGAATTCTTACCCGTCTCTTCAAGCGGACACTTAGAATTGGTTAAAGTACTGATGGGAGATGAAACAGTGCCCAAAGAGAGTTTGACTTTTACGGTGGTATTGCACTTTGCTACAGCCTTGAGCACCTTGCTTGTTTTTCGAAAAGAAGTTGCGCAAATTTTCAAGGGCTTGTTTCAATTTCAATGGAATGAAGAATTTCAGTTTTCTTTGAAGATCCTCATTTCTATGGTGCCAGCTGTCATCATTGGTTTGTTGTTTGAGGAACAATTGGAATCCTTTTTTGGCGGTCAGGTAGTTTTGGTAGGCGCCATGTTGTTGGTGACAGCCTTGCTGTTGTTGATGGCTGACAAGGCCAAAACGACAGCCAAAGAAGTCAGCTATGGCAATGCTTTGGTCGTTGGAATTGCACAAGCAATTGCAATGCTTCCCGGAATTTCAAGGTCTGGTGCAACCATTTCGACTTCGGTACTTCTAAAAATAGATCGGGTCAAAGCCGCGCGTTTTTCTTTTTTGATGGTGGTGCCTTTGATTTTTGGTAAAATTGCCAAAGATGTTTTGGGAGGGGAATTGCTCATTGAGAGCTCTCAAATGATTCCTACAGTTGCAGGATTTTTAGCCGCCTTTTTCTCAGGCTTGTTGGCCTGTAAATGGATGCTTTCCTTGGTAAAAATGAGCAAGCTGTATTACTTTTCAATCTATTGTGCCCTCGTAGGAATTGTGGCCATCTTATCTGTATTGGGAAATTAAATGACAGCGGAAGATTACAAAAACGGACAACTCGTCCTGATCGACAAACCTTTGACTTGGACCTCTTTTCAGGTAGTCAACAAAATTCGTTGGGAAATCAGGCAGCGTTACGCACTCAAAAAAATAAAAGTCGGCCATGCGGGAACCTTGGACCCCCTCGCAACAGGCCTTTTGATTCTTTGTGTTGGGAAGTTGACCAAGCAGATTGATCAATACCAAGCGCAGGAAAAAGAATACACGGGCATCATTAGGGTTGGTGGAACTACACCGACGTATGATTTGGAGTCGGAAGTAGACCAGCACTTCCCTACAGCACATTTGACTCCGGAGTTGATTTTAGAAACAACTCGAAAATTTACAGGTGAAATTGCGCAAAAACCGCCCATTTTTTCGGCCTTGAAAAAAGAAGGAAAAAGACTCTATGAATTGGCCAGAGCGGGAGAAAAGGTTGAAGTTCCTTCTCGGAAAGTCACCATTTCTACCTTTGAAATTACCGATATAAACCTTCCAAATATTGCTTTTAGGGTAGTGTGCAGCAAAGGAACTTACATTCGTTCATTGGCCTATGACTTTGGAAAAGCATTGCAGTCGGGCGCTCACCTCTCTGCTTTGAGACGGACTAAAATTGGGGACTTTTCTGTTGCAAATGCAATGTCTGTAGATGCCTTTATCGCCCAGCTCCAAGAAGGGGGTTCGGTTGACTACTAGCGCAGTGTGTTGATTACTTAAAGAAATTTTTATACCAACTCTCACAGGCGGGAACTTCCCAAAAATGGTCAAACTCGTATTTGCTGCTGATCAAATTGTCAAAGACAAGGGTGTTTTTGTTGACCGCTTTGTCTTTGATCAACTTCTTAAAGTCAAGGAGGGATTTGTATTGAACATGCGGCCCCTGTTTAAAGCAAGCATTCATTTTGTCCAGCAATTCCAAGTCGTAGTCTTTTTGGAGTTGCAGCACAAATGCCACCATTTTGTCAATGGCTTCTTTGCCAAGGGACACATTCGGATCTGTAAAAATGACGATAAAACGATTGTATTTTAGGGTGTAAGAGGATTCGATGGGACTGTCGTTTTGAGACCAATGCTTTAAAAACCCCTGTATTTTTTCTTCCAAACCTTCAATTTCTTGCTCGTAAAATTTCCGGCTGGCCGGGTAGATCCAAACCTTGGCATCTTCGGAAATCACTTTGCTGTCTTGGCCCATGTATTTTTTATGGCAAAGGTATCTTTTTTTAACATGCAGCAGTGGCTTCCAAAAACAGAAATGAGAAAATTTTTTAAATGAGGGGTTGTTTTTTGAAAGCCAACGAGTAAATGCTTTCAGAAAGTAGGCCATAGAATTCTTGTTTTTTGAGTTTGTTTGGTGCATCTTTAAAAGAGTCTGTTTCAGTTGGTCGGGAATAATTGTGTACCTTTGAGGGCAACAAATTCTAAAAAATACCTCGTGTTTTTGAAAAGAGTCCTTTTTGTCTTTTTGGGAAGTTTGTTCTTTTTTGCAAGCTGCAAAAAGCAACCAATTTCAAAAGTTGAAGCCGCTCCTCGAGTTGCAGACCTGCAATCGCAATTTGAACGTTCGCACAACGCTATTTTTTCTGATACACTGACAGCAATCGCTGCAAAGGAGCTCCAATCTTGGGATTCCTATTTTCTTTTTTCTCGCTTTGTAAAGGAGCATTTTTCAACAGTTTCAGCCTCGCAAGCACTCGGACTTTCCCAGGAGCTTTTAGAAGTAGTTTCGGAGATGAAAGATTCCCTAAAGCTTCCGGTTTTAAAAACCAAAAGTATGTATGCACGATTGCATGTATTGTATTCGGAAGTTTATCGCTTGAAAGACATGTCGGAGATTTCATCCATAAAACCCGGAGAAGTACAGCTTCAAACGGCAAAAATAATCGCTGTTTTCAACGCCTTGAATTCCAAAATAAACAGTGTGTATACACGAAAGATTTTCGACGATGACCTTCATTTTGACGAGTCTCACTTTGAGGTGTATCCACAAAGAGAAGAGATGTATTCTCCAAAAAAGCAAAGAAGCCTTCCGCTCAAGCGAGGCGCTTCAAAAAAACGTCGTTGATGTCTTTGTACGCATAGCCCTGTCGCAGTAACGAATCGACAATTTTCTTTTTCTTTTTAAAAGGAGAAGTCTCCTGAGTGGCGGCGCTCTTTTTGACCACGAGTTCTTCAAGGGTCGTCAAATAGGCTTCCTCATCAATCTCCTTCAGGGCAATTTTGATGTTGTACTCCGTGATGTTTCTGCTTTTCAGTTCTTTTGCAATTCGAATTTTCCCCCATTTTTTAATACGAAATTTGCCCCGGGCATAGCTTTGAGAGAAGCGGGTTTCATTCAAGAAATTTTCAGCAATTAGATGGGTGATGGTGTGTTCAATGATTTCTGGAATCAGCCGCATTTGAGACAGTTTCCGTTCCACCTCTTGGTGGCACCTATCTTGGTAAACACAATAATGTTCCAAGGCTTTGACAGCTTCGTCCAAGGTGTAGGTTTTTATTTTTTCCATGCCCCTCAAAATTACAACAAAAAAAAACGGTTGAAAATAGTTCCAACCGTTTTTTTAAAGTGTTTTTTATACTTGTGATCCTCTTTTTGTGTGTAACCACATTTTAAAACGCGTGATCAAATAGAACAGAGTAGGCACTACAATCAAGGTCAGAAAGGTCGCGATCAACAAACCGTAAATTACAGTCCAAGCGAGTGGTCCCCAAAAGATGACATTGTCCCCACCAAAATAGATGTTTGCATCAAACGCATCAAACAAACGAAAGAAGTCAAGGTTCAAACCGATGGCCAATGGGATCAATCCCAAAATGGTGGTGATGGCTGTTAACAGTACCGGTCGCAAACGCGCTTTCCCAGCTTGCACAATACTTTCGAGCAAATAAGGCGTTTCTAAATAGGCGTTTTCGTCCACCTTGAGCTCGTATTTTTTACGGTCGATCAACAACTGCGTATAATCGAGCAAGACCACTCCGTTGTTTACCACAATCCCCGCGAGTGAGATGATCCCCATCATGGTCATCATGATCACAAAAGGGCTTCCGGTGATCACAATGCCTCCAAACACCCCAATCAGACTTAAGAAAATAGCCAGCATGATGATGCCTGGTTTGGAAATGGAATTGAATTGGAATATCAAGATAAAAAAGATCAAGGCCAAGCCGGTAAAGAAAGCACCCATCAAAAATGCCATCTGTTTGTTTTGCTCTTCAATCTGCCCGGTAAAATCAATGCGAACCCCTTTTGGCAGTGCATTGAAACTCTTCATTTCCTCTTGGATTTGATTTACAATGGCACCGGCATCTGTATAGCCAGGAGACAAAGCGGAGTAGACGGTGACCACCCGTTTGATGTCTTTGTGCTTGATGGCACTAAATCCAGAGTTGTTCCGTTTTGATGCGACAACTGAGACAGGTACTTCCTTGATTTTTCCGCTTGCTTGGTCTCGGAAAGTGATTTTTTGGGCAAATAACATGTTGCTGTTGTAGCGGTTTTTTTCGTTGAAACGGACGTAGATGTCATAATCTTCACCGTCTTCTTTGAAAACGCCCGCTTTGCTCCCAAAGATGGAATTTCGCAGCTGTTGTCCTACCTGACCGACGCTCACTCCTAGTTCTCCCGCTTTTTTACGATCGACCAATACTTGCATGCCTGGTTTGTCACGGTTCACATCGATTTTCAATTCGTCGATGCCCGCAATGTTTTTGGTGTTGATGTAGTCGCGCATTCTTTCTGCGGTTTCAATCAACTCAGTGTAGTCATCTCCCTCAATTTCCATATTGATCGGCGCTCCTGCGGGAGGGCCATTTTGGTCTTTTTCCACAGAGATCAAAACTCCGGGATAGATGCCCACCAACGCGGATTGTACTTTCTGACGCAAGAGCTCGCTGTCAGCACCACGTCTGTATTTGTACTCCCGCATGGAAGCAGTGATTTTTCCTTTGTGGGGCATTTCTGCAGCAGAACCACCGTCTGTTTGAGGGTTTCCTGCACCTTCTCCTACTTGTGAAACCGTACTTTCTACCAAAAAGTTATAGGCGCCCTCTGTGTATTCGGGTGCATTGAGTACGTTGAAAACCCGTTGCTCAATTTCTTGAGTGATGGCATTGGTTCTTTCGATGTCCGTTCCCTGTGGGTATTCGATATAGACAATGATTTGGTTGGGTTTGTTGTCCGGAAAAAACTCAATTTTTGTACGTTGGGTCGCTACAGAGGCGCCAAAAGACACAAAAGCGAGCACCAACAGTGCAAAGGCACCAAAGGTCAAAAAGAAAGGTGTTTTTCCTTTCAAGGCATAGCGAATTCTTCGTTCGTACCAGTTTTCCAATTTGGGCAAGCTTTTGTTTTGAAAATTGTTGGCCCATTTTCTTAGAAAAAGACGGTACATCCACAACAGAAAGGCTGTAAAGACAATGACAGATCCCAAACCTCTGTATGCACCGCCCACAAAATAAATAAAAAGTCCGATGACAACCATTCCTGCTGACAAGCGAATGATTTGCTTCAAAGGCATGTTTTTGTCCTCGATACTCATGAATTGTGAGACCATGACCGAGTTGAAAAAGATGGCTACAAAGAGCGAAGACCCCAATACCACGGAAAGGGTGATCGGGAAATAGACCATGAACTGGCCCATCACTCCTGGCCACAAGCCCAAGGGAATAAAAGCGGCTACGGTAGTGGCCGTAGAAATAATGATTGGAAAAGCGATTTCACTGATTCCTTTTTTGGCGGCCTCTTTCCGACTCATGCCTTCTTCGTCCATCAATCGGTATACGTTTTCAACCACCACAATTCCATTGTCCACGAGCATCCCCAGTCCCATGATCAGTCCAAAGAGGATCATCGTGTTCATGGTATAACCCAAAAGGTCTAAAATCATCAGGGACATAAACATGGACATCGGAATGGCAAAACCTACAAACAAGGCGTTTTTAAAGCCTAAGAAAAACATCAATACCGTGACCACCAATAGGATCCCAAAAAGGATGTTGTTGACCAAGTCGTCTACCTGCCCGATGGTTTTGGAAGATTGGTCGTTGGAAATGCCGACTTTTAGATTGGTTGGAAAGATATTTTGTTTGGCTTCTCTGACAATTTCCTGAATTTTTTCGGCAGCCGCTACCATGTTTTTACCCGCTCTTTTTTTGACGTCGAGCATGACCACGCGGCTTCCAAATTCACGGGCATAGGTGGTTCTGTCTTTGTCTTTGAAAGAAATGTCAGCCACCTCTTTTAGGTAGATGGCATTGTTGCGTTCTGATTTGATGACAAAATTGCCCAGTTCAGAAGGGTTTTCAATTTCTCCCAGTATTCGAATGGTCCGGCGTTGGCCACTTGCGATAAAGTTTCCTGCAGAAAGGGTTGTATTGCCTCTGTTGATGGCGCCCACAATGTCGTCAAAACTCACTTTAGAAGCCATCATCTTATAGATGTCTACGGCAACTTCCACCTCTTTTTCTTGAGCTCCTCGGATGTCTACTTTTTTGATTTCCGGAAGGTCTTCAATTTCATCTTGTAGGTATTCACCAAATTCTTTGAGTTTGGACACCGGATAATCCCCTGAAATGTTGATGTTGAGAATTGGCACTTCTTCTGACATGCTCAATTCAAAGACATTGGGTGCAACTTTGGCTCCGTTAAAAGTAGGCCAATCTTCACCAGAGGTTTCCGAATCTATTTCGTCTTTTACCTTTTGTTTGGCTTGGTCTACGGTGATATTTTCGTCAAACTCTACAATGACCATCGAGTAATCCTCTTGAGAAGTCGAGGTGATCTCGACCACATTGCTCACTGTTTTTAGTTTGTCTTCCAGCGGGTTGGTGATCAGCTTTTCAACATCCTCAGAAGTATTTCCAGGATAGAGTGAGCTGACGTATATTTTGGTTTCTTTGATTTCTGGAAAGTTCTCTCTTGGCATGCCGAAATAGGCCGAAATCCCTAAGAACAAGATCAAAAACATCAACACATACATGGTTGTTTTGTTGTTGATAGCCCAAGAAGAAAGGCCAAACTCTTTGTCTATTTTTTGTTTTTGTTGCATCATAACGCGGACTTATTGAGTGACTATTTTTACTTTTTGACCGTTGTGAACGGTACGAGCTCCTTCTTGGATGTATTCCACTTGGCTGGTCAAGGGTGCCAAGACTTCGATGATGTCTCCTTGTGTTTTTCCCGTTTTAATAAGGACCTTTTGTGCAGTGGCCTCGTTGTTTTTCTGTTTGTCGACCACCACATAGATGTATTGTTCTCCTTGTGCATTTTCTGAAATGATGCTTTGCGGAAGCAAGACGGCGTTTTTGTTTTGATAATCGTTGATTTTCAGCCGGACCGTCAAGTTGGGTTTGATGTCTTTTTTCGG
>DLQL01000107.1 GCA_002477565.1 Flavobacteriaceae bacterium UBA7433 | reverse complement strand
GATGATGTGGTTTTTTATCGTTTCAGATGCATTGACCTTTTCCGGTTTTTTGGCAGCCTACGGTTTGACGCGTTTCAAATTTATAGACGTTTGGCCTATTGCCGATGAGGTGTTTACCCACTTTCCTTTTTTACACGGCGTACACGCTCCGATGTACTACGTTGCCTTGATGACTTTTATCTTGATCTTTTCCTCAGTTACGATGGTATTGGCAGTAGATGCAGGGCATCATATGAACAAAAAGAAAGTTACATTTTACATGTTTTTGACCATCATCGGGGGAATTATTTTCGTGGGATCCCAAGCATGGGAGTGGAAAAACTTTATACAAGGGTCTTATGGAGCCGTTCAGTTGAAAGACGGTAAGATCGTTCAGTTTGTCAAAGACGGACATCAAATCGCATTGTCAGATTTTGTGGTTGCCGATCACATTGAAGAACAACACACGCGAAACAACGGACTTTGGTTTGAAAAAGGAGAAACGATTCCGACCTATACCGTTCAAGAAGTACTCACAGGTTTCAAAGCACACCCTTCAATCCAACTGAGAATTGAAAAAATAAACCCAGAAACCAAACAAAAAATAGTCGTCTCACGAGAAGAAGGATTGAAATTTTTATCCCGTGCTGCCCGAGTGGTTGAAGGAGCCAACTTGGAAGTCAACGAATACGGATCCAGCCAATTTGCAGATTTCTTTTTCTTTATCACGGGTTTCCACGGCTTTCACGTTTTTTCGGGAATAGTCTTAAACGTCATCGTCTTTTTCAACGTCCTGATCGGTACCTACGAGAAAAGAGGCCACTACGAAATGGTAGAAAAAGTAGGGCTGTACTGGCACTTTGTCGATTTGGTGTGGGTATTTGTCTTTACCTTCTTCTATTTGATCTAAGAAATTTATTACAATACAATACGAATAACTAAAACTCCTGTCAGACGCAAGCGCCCGCGACAGCAGTCTCAATAAAACAAAGCACATGGGAAACGAAGCAGCACACAAAGCAATCATCTGGAAAGTATTTGGAATCCTTTCCGTCATCACCCTTGTAGAGGTGGTACTGGGAATTGTAAAACCTGATTTTTTATTCCGAACACAATTTCTCGGAACCTCTTTGTTGAACCAACTCTTTTTGATTTTGACCCTTGTCAAAGCGTATTATATTGTTTGGTATTTTATGCACTTGGGAGACGAAAACAAAAGTTTCAAATATTCCATCGTTTTGCCTTTGGTCATTTTGATTCCTTATTTGGCGACCTTGTTGATGATAGAAGGGGACTATGTATTTGACGCAGTAGCTGCCTATACGAACTGGAAGTATTAAGATTGATAAAAACGAATAAAAAAAAGGTGGACATTTCCACCTTTTTTCGCATACAGATGTTTGGGATTCGGTTTTTGCTTTGTAATTTTACCATTCCAAAACGTTTTGTTTTGGACCACTAATACAACGAGATGTCTAAAAAATCCAACCAGCTAAAGAAATTTGCCATCCTTTTTTGCACGTTTATCGTTCCTCTTTTGTTCTTTTTGTTTTTGGCATCGGGAAAGGTCAATTTTGAAAAATTACCCATCCTTACGGAAAAGATAACAGGAATGACCACCACAGACTTGCTCAGAAACAAAGTCTCCGTCGTATCGATAGTAGGAACCACACCCAGCTTGGCGACCTATCAAAAAATGCTAAACCTCTACCAGGTCATCTATAAAAGCACTTCCAAATACAGAAAATTTCAAGTCGTCACCTTGGTCCCGGAATCCAACACAGCGTTGATTCCATTGCTGCAATCCGAATTGGAAAAAGTTGGGGGAGTGGCGTTGGAAAAATGGCAGTTTGTCAGCCTTCCGACAGCCGAAATCCAACAGGTATACAACAGTTTTGAAACCCCTGCTGTTTTTGATCCCGCAACAGGGCAATCCGAAGTTTATATCATAGACGAGGACCTAAACCTCCGCGGAAGAACAGATGATGAAGATGTGGCGTCGGGCATCCTGTTTGGCTACGATACCGGTTCGGTGGCCGTTTTAAAAAATAAATTGCGCGAAGATTTGAAAGTCCTCTTTTACGAGTCTAAATTTGCAGTCAAAGAACCCAAACTGAATTAGATGAAAAACTACTCCTATATCGGAATTTCCTTTATCATTCTTGTTTTTGGGATTTGGGTGGTCAACGAATACGAACAACGCGCTCAAAACAAAGAGCTGTTGACCTTTGAAAAAGTTCCCCCTTTTTCCTTTGTCAACCAAGAGGGAGACACAATCAGCAACGATACCTATGCTGGAAAAGTACACGTGGTGGAATTTTTCTTTACCACCTGTCCTACGATTTGTCCCATCATGACCCAACACACGGTTTTGCTCCAAAACAAATTTTACGGAAATCCACATTTTGGCATTGCTTCAATCAGCATCAACCCGCACAATGACCGTCCCGAAGTCTTAAAAGCCTATGCGAAAGAAAAAGGCGCGACCATGCGAAGTTGGCATTTTTTAACGGGAGACCAAGCGGAAATCTACCGGTTTTCCAACGAGGGCTTTCGGCTGTATGCGGGAGCCAATCCGTCAGCAGCAGGTGGCTTTGAACATTCAGGCATGTTTGCATTGGTGGATAAAAAAGGATACATTCGCTCACGAACAGTCCAAGTGGGAGAACAGTCCAACCCCATCAAATTTTACGACGGTTTGGATTTAAAAGCCATCGAGATGCTCAAAGAAGACATTCAAATTTTGTTAGAAGAATAATCCTTACAAGCACACAACACAAGTAATAAATAGCTCATATGAAAAAATACAACAAATTAATCATCGCCTTGTCTGTGGTGATTCCCGTAGCAGTAGCCCTTTTGTTTTTGATCAAAATCGACTTGGAATTGCCGGTTTTTTTACCGCCTATTTATGCAACAATCAACGGACTGACAGCCGTATTGTTGATATTGGCTGTCATTGCAATCAAAAAAGGACATCGAAAAATACACGAAAACTTGATGAAAACAGCGATTGCCTGCTCGGTTTTGTTTTTACTCATGTATGTGTTGTACCACATGACTTCAGTTTCCACCGAGTTTGGAGGGGAAGGATGGATACGGACGTTCTATGTCTTTATTTTGATTTCACACATTCTGTTGTCCATCGTCGTGATTCCTTTTGTCTTGATCACCTATGTAAGGGCTATCAGCAATGAGATTGCACTGCATAAAAAAATAGCAAAATACACCTTTCCATTGTGGTTGTACGTCACCGTCACAGGAGTGGTTGTGTATTGGATGATTGCACCCTATTACGGATAATTAGCCCTGAATTTTAGGGGAGAACAGGGTTTTGAACCAGTCTTTTAAGAAAGAGAACATGAATTTAAAATCGTTTTTTTTTGTTGCCTTTGTCGGACTTTCGTCTTTTGTGCATGCCCAATGTGCCATGTGCAAAGCGGTCGTTGAAAGTGGCGACCAAGGATTGGCGGCTGGGGTCAATGACGGGATTGTCTATCTGATGCTCTTTCCTTACCTGTTGGTCGCTGTCTTGGCCTATGCCTTGTACCGTTTCAAATTTAAAAAGTAGCACAATATAGTTGTGAATTTTCACACCACCCAAACAAACCTGCTGTAAATTATGTGTACCATAGGATTGGGCTTGGCCGCTTTGGGCAGGCCGGAATATTTAAACATTCGAAGCGCTGTTTCCATTGACAAATCGGAAGCAGCCTTCAAAGAAAATGCTTTTTTGGTTTTGGACAAGGCCTATGCATGTGGGGTACGTTTTTTTGATACGGCACCGTCCTATGGCAAAGGAGAATCCTTTTTACAGGAATGGAATGCCAGCAGAAAACACGCTGATGTGGTCTTTTCGTCCAAGTGGGGCTATACCTATGTAGCCAATTGGAAATTGGGGTTTTTAGGACCGCATGAAGTCAAAGAACATTCTCTTCAAAAATTAAAAGAGCAATGGCAGGTCACCCAAGACCTATTGCCCAAGCTAAAAGTTTATCAGATACATTCGGCGACTTTTGAAAGCGCTGTCTTGCAAAATACCGCAGTGCTCCAACACTTGTTTCAATTGAAAAAGGAGTTTGGACTTCAGATTGGGCTCACGGTCAGCGGTCCCAGACAAAAAGAATTGCTCTTAGAAGCCTCGGAGCTTTGTCTGGAAAACGCGCCTTTGTTTGACAGCTTTCAAGTCACCTACAACCTCTTTGAGCAAGCTGCTTTTGAGGTGTTAAAACAACTCAAAGGAGCGGGGAGATTTTTGATTGTCAAGGAAGGATTGGCAAATGGGCGTGTCTTTTTGCCGACAAAAACCCGCAAAACCCTCGAAGGGTTGGCGCTCAAATACCAAGTCGGCATCGATGCAATTGCCCTGCGGTTTTGTATGGATGCCTTAGGGCCCAACGTGGTGCTGAGTGGCGCAGCAAGTGCAGCGCAATTGACTCAAAACTTATGCGCTTTGAACTTCCAACTCACCCCCTCTGAGATCGAACAGCTCAAAGGGGCTAAAATGCCTACAGAAACGTATTGGCACGAACGAAGTCGACTCCCTTGGGGTTGAATGCTACGCGTTTTCCAACAGCCCCGCTCTTTTTAACAAAGCATCTGATGTGGGTTCTTTTCCTCGAAATGCTTTGTACAGCTCCATCGGTTTTTGTGTGCCCCCTTTAGAGAGTACTGTGTTTTTAAACAATTCTCCGAGTTCCCTGTTGAAAATCCCTTTTTCTTTAAAGGCTTCAAAAGCATCTGCATCCAGCACTTCTGCCCATTTGTAGGAATAATAGCCCGAAGAATAGCCTCCTTGAAAAATATGAGAAAAGGAAGTACTCATACAATTTTCTGCCACTTCGGGGTACAATTTTGTGTTGGCAAAACAAGCGCTTTCAAAAGCTTTGACATCTTGAATGTCTGAAGGATCTGCTCCGTGCCAACTCATGTCCAGCAGTCCAAAACTCAATTGACGCAAGGTCTGCATGCCTTCTAAAAAGTTCGCTGCTTTTTTGATTTTTCGAACCAATTCCATCGGAATCACCTCTCCTGTTTCGTAGTGTTTGGCAAAGAGCTGGAGTACTTCTTCCTCGTAGCACCAGTTTTCAAACACTTGGCTGGGGAGTTCTACAAAATCCCAAGCGACACTCGTTCCAGACAGGCTTGCATAGGTGGTGTTGGCCAACATGCCGTGTAGCCCATGTCCAAATTCGTGAAACAAGGTAGTGACCTCGCCAAAGGTCAATAGAGAAGGTTTGGTGGCTGTCGGCTTTGTAAAGTTACAGACATTTGAAATGTGGGGACGGCTGTTGTGTCCGTCTTTGAAGTATTGGCTTTTGTAAGACGTCATCCATGCGCCGTTGCGTTTTCCTTTTCGAGGGAAGAAATCCGTGTAGAAAATGGCGACGTAGTTGCCATTCTCATCGGTCACTTTGTAGGGAGTTACATCTTCGTGGTAAGTGTCAATGTCATCCACTTTTTCGAAGGACAGTCCAAAGAGTTTGTGGGCTACTGCAAACGCACCTTGCAACACATTTTCCAACTGAAAGTAGGGTTTCAATGCTTCTTCGTCAAAATCGAACAGTTCTTTTTTTAATTTTTCGCTGTAATAAGCCCCATCCCATTTTTGGAGTTCTTCGATACCCTCCTTTTTTGCGATGGCTTGCAAACTTTTAAAATCTTTTAGGGCGGCGGGCTTGGCTTTCTCCAACAGCTCGTTGGAAAAGTCAAGAACGGTCTGTGGGGTTTCTGCCATGCGCTCTTCCAAGACAAAATGGGCATGGCTTGCATAGCCTAACAAAACGGCTCGTTGGTGGCGTAGTTTTGCGATTTTTAACACAATTTCTCGGTTGTCGAATTCATTGCCACGAAAAGCTCTTTTCCCGAAGGCAAGCGCCATCTCTTCCCGCAGGGAGCGGTCTTGCAGGTAGGTCATAAAAGGCATGTAACTGGGGTAGTCCAATGTGAACAGCCAGCCTTCTTTTCCTTTTTGAGCAGCGGTTTGAGCGGCTGCTTCCAAGGCACCTTCTGGTAGGCCTTTGAGTTGTTCCTTTTCAAGAATGTGCAGTTCGTAGGCATTGGTTTCTGCCAATACATGTTCACCGAATTGCAACGAAAGTTGTGACAATTGGGCATCGATTTCTCGCAGTGTCGCTTTGTCCTTTTCGTGAAGGTTGGCTCCGTTTCTAGAAAAGCCTTTGTACTGTTTTTCCAACAACATGCTTTCTTCGGGGTTCAAGTAAAGGGTGTCTCGGGAATTGTAGACCGTTTTTACTTTTTCAAACAAGGGTTCGTTGAGCCGGATGTCGTTGGAAAATGCGGACAACCAAGGGGAGACTTCTTGGGCGATTTGTTGCAATATTTTGTTTGTTTCTGCAGCGTTTAGATTGAAGAAAATATTTGAGATACGGTCCAAGAGCTTTCCGGAATTTTCGAGGGCAACAGTGGTGTTTTCAAAAGAGGGAGTTTCGGAATTGTCGACAATAGCAGCGACTTCGGCTTTGCCTTCTTCGATGGCTTTTTGAAATGCGGGTTTGAAATGGGCGCTCTTAATTTTAGAAAAGGGAACTGTTTCGTAGGAGTTTGTAAATTTTTCTAACAAGGGATTCATACAGTATTTTTTTAGGGTTTTGTCTGTTTGTTTGTCTTTTTCCAAGCCTGAAGGCCTCCTTGCAAACTAAACACTTTTTTATCGGGGTATTTTTCTAAGATCATGCGTGTTGCCACGAGACTGCGCTGCCCTACTTCGCAGTAGACGACAATATTTTCGTGAGCAGCGATGTTCTTGATTTTTTGGGGAAGTTCGTGCAAGGGGATGTGCATTCCTTCCAAGTGAAATTGAGCGCGTTCCACTTCTTTTCGGACATCCAATAAGACGTACTCTGTATCAGAGACACTGCGGTTGAAATTTTCGGGTGTGATTTCAAATCCACTGGGTTGAAGACCACAGAAGACCTCGTAATCGATGAGTTTGTCAATTTTTAAGGCATTGTTTTTCGGAAAATTCAAAAAACGCTGTTCCAAGGTTAGGGCATTGAAAGACAGCAGTTTTCCGCTCAAAACGCCTTCCAAATCGCAGATGATTTTGAGCAGCTCGTTGGCTTGCAAACATCCGACAATCCCTGGCAACACACCCAATACGCCGATGTCTGCACAGTTGGGAATGCTGTTTGCTTTTGGCGGTGTAGGAAACAGGCAGCGGTAGGTAGGTCCTTTCTTGTAATTGAAGACACTTACCTGTCCTTCAAATTTAAAGAGGGCTCCGTAGACCAATGGTTTTTGAGTAATGACTGCGGCATCGTTGCAGAGGTAGCGTGTTTGAAAATTGTCGGATCCGTCTGCGATGATGTCGTATTGCTCGAAAAGTGCGAGGGCATTTTCGGTATTTAGAAGGGTGTTGTGTGTGTTGAACTTGACAAAGGGATTGCGCTGTTGCAAGTGCTTGGCAGCGCAAACGGCTTTGGGTTTTCCGAGGTCGTCGACGGTATAGAGGATCTGACGTTGTAAATTGCTTCGTTCCACCGTATCAGGGTCAACAATACCAATCGTTCCAACTCCTGCTGCGGTTAAGTATTGCAACACAGGACAGCCCAAACCACCGGCTCCTACAACGAGAACCTTGCTGTTTTTGAGTTTTGATTGTCCTTCAGGTCCTATTTGATCCAATAGGAAATGCCGGCTGTACTGTGTTTTTTCTTCTGCTGAAAACATGCTTTTTGAAATGGATTTAACAGGCCTTGTGACCAAAACCTCGTTTTTGTTTTTTTTGTACCACGCTGTTTCTTTAAGAACCCAAAGGTACGGGTTTTTGCAAATTTTGGAGACAGATTTTTGCAAACATTCTTGAGAAATGTGGCAAATAAATGCGGTCATTCCTTGATGAGGTTGCTCTCAATTTTTTTAGAGGAGGCAAACGATTTGTACAGTGTGTATCCTTGATTTTTTGTGCAAATTTACTTTTCTGTACCAATGCATTCTTAAGCGTATCAAAGGTTCAGTGCATTTGTGATGAGGAAATATTTGAGTTGTTTGCGAACAGTTTTTGTAAAAGCTGCTTGAAAAAAATTAACATTTGTTATTTTTTTTGTAAATTGTTTCTCAGAGGCTGTTTTGCCTTTTTTAAGAGAGGCCTTAAAAAAAGGCTTTTTTAGACTTCCCCCCCCCCCCCCCATTTTTAAAAACGAATCAACTTAAGGCTTCCTAAGTCAATTGTTTAAAATTAAATGGACCTGCTATGAAATTAGAAGACAACTCCGTCAAGTGGAATAAAAAAACAACGAAAATAGCGCGTTTTATTTCTTCGTTTAGAAGTTTTTTAAAAGCGAGCGTAGAAGGGTTCACTTTGTTCGAAATCGTCTTTTTATTCCTTTACAGTGCAGCCACTGTCTTTTTTTTAATTGCCACACTTTACCTTTTATTTACCAAAGGGTTCAAATAGAAAACCATCGATGCATGTCA
>DLQL01000053.1 GCA_002477565.1 Flavobacteriaceae bacterium UBA7433 | reverse complement strand
CTGTCTCGTTTTGACGCTTTGCGCCTATTGGATATTTATCCGGCAAGAGAACTTCCAATTCCCGGTGTCACTTCTGAGTGGTTGCTCGAAAAAGTTCAATTGGCAGACAAAAAAGGGATTTCCAAAGAAGCGGTCATTCAAGAGATAGTCACTTCCGATGCAAGCGTTGTCATCATGCTGGGTGCCGGAGATATTGGTGTTTTGGCAAACCAAGTGCAACAACACTTCTTGTCTGTAAAAAAGAAATCCATTAAAAACGTTCAAAGATGAAAGGATACATTGTTTATGTGAAAAGTATTTTTCTACTCGCCATCGTTGTGTTTTTGTACGCTTTTACAGGACAGAGAAATAGTAAGAAAACTGTGGTAGCGACCGGCATTGAATTCTCGAACGGGGACAATTTATTTCTCTCGCATGCAATGGTTAATAAATTGTTAATACAAAAAGAAGGACCCTTGAAAAACAAGGCAAAATCCTTAATAAATTTACACAACTTGGAATCTGATGTGTGTTCAAACCCACTGGTAGAAAGCGCTGTAATCTATATGACCATTGGCGGTTCTTTGAAAGCGGTGGTCACACAACGCACACCGGTTGCACGCGTCCAAACAAGAGAGCAGGTTTATTACCTTGACAGAGAAGGGCTTAAAATGCCTTTGTCACCGAACTATTCTGCTTCGGTTTTGTTGGTTTCTGGAGCGGTTACGGACCGAGATTTACCGGCTGTATTTCAGTTGGTTGTCAAAATCAGAAAAGATTCTTTTTTGAAAAAAAATATTGTTGGAATAGAAAAAAAATCCGACGGAACATTTGTTTTGAAAACTCGGATGTACGAACAGCAAATTCAATTGGGCGACATCGTCAATTTGAATCAAAAATTTAAAAAGCTAGAAGCGTTTTACAACAAGGCCATTTTAGACAAAGAGATAGAAACATACAAAACGATTGATTTAAAATACAACAATCAAGTTGTTTGTACAAAGAAGTAAGGTATGATCGAACAAAAGAACATTTCAGTAGGTTTAGACATCGGAACAACAAAGATTGTGGCCATGATTGGTTGCAAGAATGAGTTTGGGAAGTTGGAGATTTTAGGAATTGGAAAAGCCAAAAGTATGGGTGTGAAAAGAGGGGTTGTCAACAACATCACTCAAACGATTCAGTCCATCCAACAAGCTGTAGAGGAAGCCGAAAGTGTTTCTGGTCAAAAAATCGAAGATGTGGTTGTTGGAATTGCAGGCCAGCACATTCGAAGTTTGCACCACAGTGATTACATCACGAGAGAGGATGCTGACAAGGTCATTGAAGAGGTGGACATCGACGAGCTGATCAGTCAAGTACACAAGTTGGTCATGTTGCCTGGAGAAGAAATCATACATGTGTTGCCTCAGGATTTTAAGGTTGACAGTCAAGAACAAATCAAGGAGCCTATCGGGATGTACGGAGGAAGATTGGAAGCCAATTTTCACGTAGTAGTAGGTCAGGTTTCTTCGATAAAGAACATAGGGCGTTGTGTAAAAAGTGCTGGTTTGGACCTCTCTGAAATCACGCTGGAACCTTTGGCTTCTGCTGCTGCGGTTTTGAGTCAAGAGGAAAAAGAAGCAGGAGTCGCCTTGATAGACATCGGTGGAGGGACCACGGATTTGGCAATTTTCAAGGACGGCATCATTCGACACACGGCGGTCATTCCTTTTGGTGGCAATGTGATTACTGAAGACATCAAAGAAGGCTGTTCGATTATTGAAAAGCAGGCAGAGTTATTGAAAATAAAATTCGGCTCGGCATGGCCAGGAGAAAACAAAGAGAACGAGATTGTTTCGATTCCTGGATTGCGAGGGAGAGAGCCCAAAGAAATCACCCTAAAAAACTTATCCCGCATCATTCATGCGCGGGTTACAGAAATCATCGAACAAGTCTATTTAGAAATTAAAAACTACGGACACGAAACCCAAAAAGGCAAATTGATTGCAGGAATTGTCTTAACCGGTGGAGGTGCGCAAGTAAAGCATCTCAAGCAATTGGTGGAATACATCACAGGAATGGATACGCGTATTGGCTATCCAAACGAGCATTTGGCGGGCGATTCTGACGAAGGTTTGAGCAGTCCTTCCTTTGCAACTGCAGTGGGCTTGTTGATGGAAGGCCTTAGCAAACAGGAAAAATTTGGGCCGACAGCCACAGCGCAAGAATCTGCTTCGGACTCCACAAGTGCCTCTTCTGGAGAAACGCTTGAAGAAACACCCCTTGCTTCTGACGAAGAAGCCGCGACAAGCTCCAAACCAAAGAAATCTGTTTTTCAGCATTTTTCAGATCGGTTTCGAGAGTTTTTAGACAACGCAGAATAAGGAAACCATTGAAAAAAATCGATACGAAACAAACTTATTAACCACCCCATAGATTCCGACATTATGAACAGCACAGAATTCGAAAACATTTCATTTGACATGCCAAAATCACAGTCCAATGCCATCAAAGTCATTGGTGTAGGTGGTGGAGGAAGCAATGCTGTAAACTACATGTTTCAGCAACATACAAAAGGAGTTGACTTTGTGATTTGCAACACCGATGCACAGGCCTTGGAAAACAGTCCCATTCCCAATAAAATCCAATTGGGGGTTTCTTTGACCTCTGGTTTGGGTGCAGGTGCCAATCCGGTAATCGGAGAAGAGGCAGCGATCGAAAGTTTGGAAGAGATTAAAAAAGTGTTGACCACACAAACAAAAATGGTGTTTATTACCGCTGGAATGGGTGGCGGAACGGGTACGGGAGCTGCGCCCATCATTGCCAAAATTGCGAAGGATTTGGATATTTTGACTGTGGGGATCGTCACCATGCCTTTTCAATTTGAAGGGAGAATGCGTACCAACCAAGCTCAAAAGGGAGTGGATGAGTTGCGGCAACACGTTGATTCTTTGATTGTCATCAACAACAACAAGCTCCGTGAAGTATATGGAAACCTTGGATTCAAAGCAGGATTCTCAAAAGCGGACGAAGTGCTGTCGACTGCCTCAAGAGGAATTGCGGAAGTCATCACCCATCACTACAAACAAAATATTGATTTGCACGATGCCAAGACCGTGTTGTCCAACAGTGGGACTGCCATCATGGGTTCTGCAAAAGAAGCGGGTGCAAACCGCGCTAAAAATGCCATCGTAAAGGCGTTGGATTCTCCATTGTTGAATGACAACAAAATTACTGGAGCCAAAAACGTCTTGTTGTTGATCATTTCAGGACGTGTGGAGGTGACCTTGGACGAAATAGGCGAGATCAACGACTTTATACAAATAGAAGCGGGGTACGATGCAAACATTATCATGGGAGTGGGAGAAGACGAAACATTGGAAGACGCTTTGGCGGTTACCATTGTCGCGACAGGATTTGCTTCTGAACAACAGTCTGACATCACCAATACAGAAGAGAAAAAAATCATTCATCTCTTAGAAAACGAGCAAAAGGCAGTTTATGACTTTGATCAAAAAGATGGCCTACAAACTAGTGAAAATAATGAAACAGTAGCAGCGCCAGTTGCCGCTTCTAAGATTGTTCATCAGTTGGGAGAAGAGGAAGAAGAAAAGCTCAACACCATCGTAAAAACCACTAGTTTTATTCAAAATATCGACGTGGTGTATGACGAAATCGTTGGAGAAGTTGTGGATCAAGAATTGATCAACGCGATGGATGTAAACGATTTTGTCATCGAGGAGGTGGTAGCAAAACCCCTAGAAGAAGTAACAGAAGAAGCAGCACCTGTTCAAATGGATTTGTTGTTTGATCTGCCCATTGCTACTTCCGAAAAAGCTACTGAAGAAAAGGCGCATTCTGTCTATTTTGACCTGGACGACGATGCAGATGCGTTTGTCAAAAATATCGAGGTCATCGACGCAGTCGAAGTAAAGCACAGCCCTGAAGAAACGACACTTAAGAGGTATGTTTTGGAAGAGGAAATGGAAGAAGATACTGCTGCTATCAATGCGATTGAAGTTCATGGAGCAATTGATGTAAAAGATGAATTGTCGGAAATCAGAAAGTTCAGTCTGGGCGATTTTGAAAACATCGAACCGACCATCAAAAGTGCTTCTCAATTACAGGTTCCTCATTCCGAGGAGGAAATTCCCAAAGAGCAAGTGCTGCCTGTATCTGAAGCTTTGGAGGATGAATTGAATTTTACTGTGACTCTTGAGGAGCGTGATGCGGTTGCTGCCATTGAAGTTTTTGAAGCCAAAGAAGTGTCTCCAATGGACTTGACCATTTCAGAGCTCAAGATGCGTTCTGACAAACGAAGAGAAAAGATGAAAAATTTCAATTATAAATTTGCGAAAAATGTCCACAACAATGTTGAGGAGATTGAAAAGCAACCCGCCTACAAACGGATGGGGGTCGACTTGAGCGAATCCAAAGACAACGAAAATATTCAGTCAAGAACGACCTTGAGTGTCGATGACAATGATGAGATTCAATTGCGATCCAACAATTCATTTTTACACGACAATGTCGATTGATTTGTTATAGGTAAACATTTTTTAAATTCCCGCTCAGCGGGAATTTTTAGTTTTACAAGCGATGAATTCTTTCTAGAGACCCTTTTCGGATTTTATTTTTTAACTACCTTTGTAAGGTATATAATCTTCAAATTAATGAGTTTACAAAAACAAATCATGGAGCAATTGAAAACTGCCATGAAAGCAAAAGACACGGTCGCTTTGGAGTCCTTAAGAGCGGTAAAGTCCGCCATTCTATTGGCGCAAACCGAAAGTGGTGCCAAGGAAGAATTGTCAGCTGAGAAAGAGTTGAAAATTGTGCAAAAACTAGTGAAGCAGCGCAAAGACTCTGCCATTTTGTTCGCCGAACAAGGCAGGGAGGATTTGGCCGCGCCCGAGTTGGCACAAGCAGCTGTAATTGCCCAATTTTTACCAGAGCAAATGAGTGAAGAAGCGTTGAAAGAAGTGGTTTCTGAAATTATTTCTCAAGTCGGAGCTGCTGGTATGAAAGACATGGGGAAAGTGATGGGAATGGCTTCTAAAAAATTAGCCGGAAAGGCAGATGGAAAAGCGATTTCGAATGTTGTCAAATCTTTATTAGCATAAAAATCACCCATCAGATAAATGGGTTGACGATAGGTTTTATCTAAAAAAAAATTCTAGATTTGCATCCATAACAAAAGGCCCCGTGGCGCAACTGAATAGCGCATCAGATTTCGGCTCTGAGGGTTACAGGTTTGAATCCTGTCGGGGTCACGAATAAACAAAATGCCTCCAAAAAATCAAGAAGCTTGCTTCATTGGTTTTTTGGAGGCATTTTGTTTTCAAAGCGGAGCTTTGTCAGGAAAGGCGCAGCCAATCCTGCGTTTTCAAAGCGGAGCTTTGTCAGGAAAGGCGGAGCCAATCCTGCTATTTCAAAGCGGAGCTTTGTCAGGAAAGGCGGAGCCAATCCTGCTATTTCAAAGCGGAGCTTTGTCAGGAAAGGTGCAGCCAATCCTGTGTTTTCAAAGCGGAGATTTATTAGGAAAGACCCATAGAATCGATGTTATAGAATTGTCAAATGGCCTTTGTTGGCAAATCTTATTTCCTTATAATCTTGAAGGTTTTCTCTGTTGCGTTGTCTTTGATTTTCAAAAGATACATTCCGCTAGCCAAATTTACTGACAAATTAATCGTATCGGTGTGCATGTGTGTCTCTTCATAAATTATTTTTCCATCCATACTGAAGAGTTGAACTTTAACATATTCCAAATTTTGTTCTAAATAAACATTTATTTCATCCGTAAAAGGATTCGGAAACACTATGGCATTTTTAATAAAGTCGTATTCGTCATCGTTTGTGCTGTTTTTCATAAAACTTTCAACTTGAGTATCGGATACATTGTCAAATATGTCAGTGATGTGGAATTGCACAAAGTACTCATGATTATCTGGTAAAACACGTATGTCGATTGTATCATTTCTTAAATGTGGTTTGATGTTGTCAACGGTAATAATCGGACTTCCAAGTAGTTGAATGTTGTCGTATATTTTCATGTGATAAGAAAACTGTGGTAATTTGGAACCCACGATATCCCAGTTTACGAATAAATTGTTTTCATTCACATCTAATGTCAGGTAATTAACTTCACCGATTTCAAATCCTGGATTGGTTGTATTGAAGGATAGAGTGAGAGTTGTATGCTCCTCATTTGTTTGAGGAGTTGTAGTACCGCCACTTGTCATAAAATAATATTCGTTATTGATTACTCCTCCATCATAATTTTCAATATAATTTACAGTGCCGGCATCTGGAAAAACTCTGTCAAAATAATTTTCTTGAAATGGAAGCCAACTCGCATCTGATGTTTTCCTTTTCCATCCATTTTTATGGTGGATCGTTCTGGCTCGAAAACCATTGCCTAGCCAGTCCTCTATAAATGAGCTCGTCTTTGTTTTGAAATTGAGATTGGGAACAGGATAATTCATTGTGACAAGGTGCTGCCAAATGTCATTGGTCTGATCATAAATCCAATAACCAAATAGAGTAGAATTGACATCCTTAGTCCAAGCTCGTGATATAAGTGAATACCATTGGTTTGTCTCCCAGCCAATGCCAAAATTCAATGACCTCAATCCTGTTCCTTCTCCGCCAAAGTTTGTTGTTTCTGTATTCGGATGAGCGTATTCGGCAGTGATTGGATCGGATGTGCTAATGGGGTCCCAAAGCGAGTATATGAAATTTCTTCCATTGGGGTGTTCTTGCATGCCACAATACCCACCAGCATCTATGCCGCCACTATTCCAAAGCAATCCACAGTAATAGGTGTATAGAGGAGACGGTGATTGGACTCTCAAGGTATTCATAATGATATCCCCTTGTCCTTCATCTTGATAATTGAAATACAAGGAAGGTGCTCTATTCTGAGAAGAGAGAGCGAGCGTTGATAATAGCGTGATTATGGCTGTAAATTTAATTTTCACAAAATTCATTTTAATGCTTGCTAATGCTTGTGTATGAGAATTGGTATCCTGCAAGATTCTACTTCTCATGTATCGGGTTAGGTGCTTTCTTTTACAAAATTTACAAAATATTGGTTTTTGGTCATGGCCAGAAGCCATCTTTGCTCTGTTCTCAACCCTCAAATTGAGTTGTATACGATTGTTAGTTAGCTCAAGACTTGTCTTTGAGGGTAAGCAAAATATGTTGAGGGATGAAATAGATTTTATAAGGAGGGATACACTAATTTAATAAATTAGACGAAGATTTACAAAACATTTGATCAAGAATCCGAAGAATGGCTTTGCAGTAACAAAATAAAAAACCGCTAAAGACGATGATTGGTGGTTTGAACCCAGATCAATTGCATTCAGTAGGTTTTAAATAGAGTAAGTCATTTAATTTAAGTCGGAAGCATAAAGGAATGAGGCGTTACGCTTAAGTTTAATAGTGTTTAATTTCGCTACCTCTTTTTTACTGAAGGCAACAGGTAGTTTTCTTTCTTTACTTGTTCTTTCAAAGCTGTAAAGCCAATTAGGCAGTCCTTAGCTACTGCTGTTTGTAGCGGTGTTAGTTGGGACAGGAAGGGGTAGTGAGGAATGTCTTTAAAAAAACAAGCCCAAAATCTTTCGATTTTGGGGCTTATTTTTTCTTGGGGGATTGTATTTTATTTTCAAAAAAAATGAAATTGTTTTCGAAAACAAAACTTATAAATTCTCATTTACAATATAAAAATAGCAAAGAACTCTTTTTTTATAAGCTTATTTTCGACGAACGGCAATTTAAAGCAGTCGAAAAGTCTTTTTGTGAAGTTTAGTTGGTTTTTGAGGTTTTAAGAGTCAGCTGTTTTTTCACAGATTCGTCCTAAGACCGGATGAGTTGTGTGATT
>DLQL01000008.1 GCA_002477565.1 Flavobacteriaceae bacterium UBA7433 | reverse complement strand
GAAAAACGGTTTTTTTTAGTAATAAAGTCAAAACAGCAATGTGTACAAGTCTTCAATTTTAGAAATAGGAACCACTGAAATCCCTCGATTTTTTTTTGAGATCTTATTAAATTTGGAAACAAAAACCTTGTCAAAGCCCAATTTTTCAGCTTCTGAGATGCGTTGTTCGATTTTGTTGACAGCTCTGATTTCCCCTGCCAATCCAATTTCTGCAGCAAAACAGTAATTTTGAGGAATGGCTTCGTCATTGTTGGAAGACAATATGGCAGAGATGACCGCCAAGTCGATGGCCGGATCGTCAACATGGATCCCCCCCGTGATGTTTAAGAACACATCTTTGGCACCCAATCGAAATCCCGCTCTTTTTTCCAAAACGGCCAAAATCATGTTGAGGCGTTTCAGGTTGTAGCCCGTTGCAGAGCGCTGAGGGGTTCCGTACACTGCTGAGCTGACCAAGGCTTGTACTTCTATCATCAAAGGACGCACGCCTTCCAAGGTCGCCGCAATGGCTGTTCCGCTTAAGTCGCCGTCTTTTTCACTGATCAATATTTCAGAAGGATTGCTGACTTCCCTAAGCCCACTACTGAGCATTTCGTAAATACCCAATTCCGATGTGGATCCAAATCGATTTTTCTGAGCTCTTAGGATGCGGTAACTGTGATTTCTGTCTCCTTCAAATTGCAAAACAACATCGACCATATGCTCCAAAATTTTTGGGCCGGCAATGCTGCCTTCTTTGTTGATGTGCCCAATAACCAAAACGGGAACCCCTGTTTCTTTGGCAAATTTTATCAGTTCCGAGGTGCTTTCTTTTATTTGAGACACGCTTCCAGGAGACGCCTCTATATGTTCTGTATAAAGGGTTTGAATCGAATCAATCACTAAGATTTCAGGAGCAATTATTTCGATGTTTTTAAAGATGTTCTGAGTACAGGTTTCTGTGAGAATCAAGCAGTTTGACGATTGCTTCCCCAGACGTTCGGCTCTCATTTTTATTTGAGATTGACTTTCTTCTCCGGAGACATAGAGTACTTTTTCTTTTAATTTTAGAGCAATCTCTAATAGGAGTGTTGATTTTCCAATTCCGGGTTCTCCACCGAGAAGAACTACAGATCCAGGAACAAGACCTCCTCCAAGAACGGAGTCAAGTTCTTGGTTTTGGGTGCCGATGCGTTGCTCTTTCTGAATTTGAATTTGTGAGATGGCAAGGGCTTTGTTGGGGCCGCTCTTTTCAGCAGTCACATTCCACTTGTGTTTTTCTTCTTTTTGGACAATTTCTTCTACAAGGGTGTTCCACTCGTTGCAGGTAGTACACTGTCCCATCCACTTTGCGTGTTGGGCCCCGCAATTTTGACAGAAAAAAGCTGTTTTTACTTTTGCCATTTGAAAAGTTGGTTTTGAATTGAAACGTGTTTTTATCGAAACACCTCAAAGATACTTATTTCTACCTACTTTATTCGGCCTTTTTCTTTTTGTTGTAAAGAGGAAGGAGTGCAAAGGACAGTCCCCCAAAAACAAGAATCATAAGGGTTTGAGAGGTCCACATGATCCAGCCAAAACTCAGCCCGGCGATTTCAGAAACACCGTAAAGAAGCAAAGCTTGTTGAATGGCCAATGGATACGACCCGATGCCTCCGTTTGTGGCGGCATAGCTAAAAGAGCCAATGATAAAGGCAATCAAGACAGCATTTGGCGAAATTCCTGAAGTTTCAGGCAGTGCAAAGGAGGCGACATAAAGCATCCCCACATAGAGTGTCCAGATCAAAAAAGTATGAAAGATAAAAGCCCCTTTTTTGCGCATTGTCAAAATGCTTTTGACACCCAATGCAAGTCCGGCAAGAAAAGACCTCAGTTTGACAAAAAAACCTTTTTTTGATTTTTGCATCCACTTTGATAAAAAGTAAAAAGCAAGCAGCGCAAGACACAGACTCAAAGCAGTGTGCAACGGGTTTTTTGGAAGCTTGGCAAACAAGATGTTTTTGATCAAATCAAATTGCGACAAGAATGCCAGTCCGATAAACAAGAACAACATAAGGACGTCAGCCACCCGCTCTGCGACAATCGTTCCAAAAGCTTTTTCAAAAGGAACGCCTTCGTACTCTGTCAGCGTAGCAGCTCTCGAAACCTCACCTGCTCTCGGAATGCCTAAATTCACAAGATAAGCGATGAGCACAGCCATACAGCTGTTGATGAATTTAGGTTTGTAGCCCATCGGCTCCAACATAAATTGCCAGCGATATGCCCTTGAAAAATGACTGAGAATTCCCAAAACCAAAGAGAGCAATACCCACCAGTAATTGGCAGTTTGAAAAGAGTTTTTGACACTTTGTATGTCTGCATCTGTGAGTTTTGACAAGGAAATCCAAATCAAAAAAACACCCAAACCTAGCGGCAGTGTTTTTTTGAGTAATTTTCGAATGGACCGCGTTAAAATCAAGTCAGTGAATTGTCTTTTTCGTTGGGAAACACCAAAGAAGGGACAAAGGCTTTGGCTTCTTCAGGTGACATGGTTGCATAAGAAATGATGATCACCACATCTCCCTTGGCGACCTTTCTTGCAGCAGGACCATTGAGGGTGATCTCTCCGCTTTTTCTAGGGCCTGGAATCACATAAGTCTCCAAGCGTTCTCCGTTATTGATATTGACAATTTGTACTTTTTCACCTTCGATGAGATTGGAGGCGTCCATCAGGTCTTTGTCAATAGTCACGCTGCCGATGTACTGCAAGTCAGCACCGGTAACAGTGACTCTGTGGATTTTAGATTTTACAACTTCTATTTGCATGGGGCAAAATTAAGGAATTTGAGAATAACTATTGAAAATGGGGCTTTAAATTTACGAAGGTTTCTTCATTTAGAGCGGCATATTGTCAATGAGGCGAATCGCACCTGCAAATACAGCAATAAAAGCTCTTTGTTTTTGATTCGTATTTTTTGAGGAGGCGCTTTGTAAAGTGTCTTCATCGGTGATTTCAAAATATTCCAAATCCAACAAGGGCTGTGTTTGGAATTGTTGGGCGACCCAGTCTTTGGTTTCTGAGACCGTGTGGTTTTCAAATCGGATTTTCACCTCTTTTAGTATTTTGTAAACAAAAGGAGCCGCATCTCTTTGCAGTGGTGTGAGGCGTACATTCCTTGAGCTCATCGCAAGGCCATCCTTTTCTCTGTAAATAGGACATCCGTGCACTTCTGTAGGAAGGCCTAATTGAATCGTGAGGTTTTTGATGATTTGCAGCTGTTGAAAATCTTTTTCTCCAAAGTAGGCATTGTTTGGCTGTACAATTTCAAACAGTTTTTTGACAATCGTTGCCACCCCGTTGAAGTGGTTGTCTCGGAACTTGCCTTCCATCTCCTTTTCGATACCTCCGAAATCAAAAGTTGCCGACACGGCATCTTCGGGATAGAGGTTTTTAGAGGCGGGAGTAAACACCAAATCACAACCGGCTTGTTTGAGCAACTCCAAGTCTTTGTCGAGGGATTTGGGGTATTTTAAAAAATCTTCTTTTTTGTCAAACTGAGTAGGGTTGACAAAAATACTCACCACAGTCACATCGTTAGAAGCCCGTGATGCTCGAATCAACGAAAGGTGTCCTTCGTGCAAAGCTCCCATCGTTGGCACAAATCCAATTCGTTTATCCGATGATTTTAAGGAGGTTATCACCGAAGATGTTTTTCCGATTTCAGCAAGGACTTTCATGCGCGTATCTTGTAAAATGACTGCAAACTTAGTATTTTAACATGAAATTAGCATAAAAATTCGTACTTTTGCAAGATTGTAAAAGTAAAAGAGTTTTGTCCATGAAAGATAAAAAAGTATTGTACGTTTCTTCTGAAGTAATGCCTTATTTGCCCGTTTCGGAGATGTCATCCATGTCCTTTGAGGCGGCGAGAAAAGCCCATCACAAAGGAGTACAAACCCGAATTTTTATGCCGCGCTACGGTGTTATCAACGAAAGAAGATACCAACTTCACGAAGTGATTCGTTTGTCAGGTATGAATTTAATTGTCAATGACATGGACATGCCATTGATTATCAAAGTAGCTTCCATTCCAAAAGAGCGGATGCAGGTATACTTTATTGACAACGAGGAATATTTCAAACGAAAAGCGGTTTTTAAAGACGATAAAAGCGAGTTGTTTTCTGACAATGACGAACGTGCTATCTTTTTTGCAAAAGGAGTGATTGAAACCGTCAAAAAGCTCAATTGGGCCCCAGACATCATTCATGTTCACGGTTGGATGGCTTCATTGTTGCCTTTGTACTTGAAAGAATACTACAAAGACGACCCTCTTTTTAGCGAGAGTAAAATAGTTACTTCCCTCTACAGTTCTGATTTTGAAGGAGCGTTGGACACCAAGTTGATTGACAAAATCAAATTTGACAATATTTCTGAAGACAAGGCAAAAATCTTAGAAGTTCCGAGTCATATCAATCTTTTGAAAAGTGCCATTGAGAACTCCGATGGAGTCATCAAGGCAAGTGAGGATTTGTCCAATGATTTGATTGACTTTGTAGCGGCTCAAAACAAACCTTCCCTAGATTTTCTTCCTGAAGATTCTTTTGCAGATGCGTATTTGGAGTTTTATACCAACGAAGTTCTTTAAATTCCTCCAAAAAAAACAATGCCCAGAAAGGGACACAGCCTATGAAAAAGATTTTGTATTTTTCATTGTTGCTTTTGTTTTCCATCGCTTGTGAAAGCGATTTGAACAGCATCAATGCTTCTTTCATTGACAATAAAAATTTTGAAGCGAAAGAGCTTATCTCCGACGTTTTTTTTACATCCGAGCCCATTTCTAGTGTCAATTCATCGACGGCAGGACAGTACTTGCTCGGGGCCTACAACAATCCCAATTTTGGAACCTTAAAAGCCTCTTTTGTCAGTCAACTAAGCCTGCCGACCTCTTTGGAATACACTTCGAAATCTTATGGGGCTGATACCTTGGTCGCTCCGTCCCTGGACACTGTTTTTTTGTACATTCCCTACCAAGCTACCCTTGGCGTTGGTTTGGATCAAAAACGGCTGTACAGTTTGGATTCTGTTTTTGGAGCCTATGATTCAATTGCCGAATCCTATGGATCTTTTGATTTTGAGGTACACGAATTGGAAACATTTTTGAATCCTTTGGACCCCTCAGACCCCTCAAGACCGAGTAGGTTTGATACGGACAGAACTTATGAGACAAAAGGCCTGTTGGCGACGGTTTCAAATTTCTCTCCAAGCGCGAAAGACACGGTTGCCTATGTCAAACGAAGCATCGACGGAACAGTCTACGACACCGATACAATTCAGCTTTCCAACGCTGCGCCTCTCATGGCCATTCCTTTGGACACTGACTTTTTCCAAACCAAAATATTAGACAAGTTGCCAGCGAATGGAGCAGCAGCCCCTGAAGTCCTGTCTTCACAGCAAGATTTTATCCGCTATTTTAGAGGACTGTACCTAAAAACGGTATCTGAAACACCTGGATCCATAGCGTCTTTGCTGCTTTCGAACGCTTTTGTAGAAATGTACTACACAAATGTAGTCCGCAAGGTTTCAACAGGAGCGATTTTAGACACGATAAAACGAGCAAAAACATTTTCTTTTGGAGGCGTTAGAGCGAGCAAGTACGAGCACGACCACACAGGAGCTTCGGATACAGATAAAATCTATGTCCAAGGAGCTTCAGGCTTTCAGGCAAACATTAAATTATTGGGGTACGATTCAGAACAGCCCAACACAGTAAGTCCGGAATTGCAAAGCCTCCTAGAAGCTGCCAACGATGACGAAGGCAACCCCAGGTGGCTGATCAACGAGGCGAGTTTGACTTTTTATGTGGATGAAAGCAATTGGGATTCGGCAACAGACAAGGTCTTTCAATTGTTTTTGTACAAAAAAACACCGAACTACGATTCTCAAATTTTAGATTACATCACAGCCGCTTCCTTTTCTGATGCACAAGGAACCCTTCAGAAAGACGAAAACGGCGCCTACTACTACCAGTTTAGAGTCACAGACTACATTACAAAATTGTTGGACGGAACCCAATCCAAAAATATAGAAAACCTTGGATTGAAAGTTTTTGCCAACGGTGATTTGCCCATCAGTACCATAGACACCTTGGTCACTTCTAACAATTGGAATCCAAGAGGCGTTGTACTTGACGGGAGTCTGACAAAATTAAAAATCAACTACTCAGTTCAAAACGATTAAATAAAAAATTATGTGTGGGATAACCGGATATATAGGGACACGTGAAGCCTATCCGATTGTAATCAAAGGGTTGCAACGTTTGGAATACAGAGGCTATGACAGCGCGGGAATCATGGTTTTCAACGGTACAGAAGCCAAGGTTACAAAAACCAAAGGAAAGGTCGCTGACTTAGAAGCATTGTTTGTTGAAAACAAGACAAAAGGAACCATCGGTATCGGACACACACGATGGGCCACACACGGGGTGCCAAATGACACCAATTCCCACCCACACGTTTCCAATTCGGGAGACCTGACCATCATCCACAACGGAATCATTGAAAATTACGACGCCATCAAA
>DLQL01000018.1:22832-23717 GCA_002477565.1 Flavobacteriaceae bacterium UBA7433 | reverse complement strand
TTTTATGACAACAAAGCCTTTCTTCTCAATGCTGTAGAGTATCTTTTGGACGAGCAAGCATTGCTTTCGCTTCGTTCCAAAAATATTGTACTGCCCCTTTTAAACAAAGACAAAACGCATTCGGAACGGCTCTTTTGGCAACTGCTCAACCTGTGCTTGCCGCTCTTATTGCTCGCTTTGTTTGGAACTGTCTTTGCCCTACACCGACGGCGAACTTTTGGGAAAAAGGGATGAGGACCCTATTGTTCTTTTGCTGCTATTCAAAAAAGATCTAAAACGAATCTGTTTTCTTTTCATTTATATTTGATATTTTTGATTTTCCAATGCAAAGCGAATTATGAAGAAAAACATTGCCGTTGTCATGGGAGGCTATTCCTCCGAACACGAAATCTCTATCAAAAGTGGAACGGTGGTCGCCAAACACATAGACCCCGAGTTGTTCAACAGCTATGCGATTCATATTTTAAAAGACCGGTGGCTGTATGTGGACGGCAACGAAGCTGCACATGACATCGACAAGCACGACTTTTCGGTCACTATTGGCGGTGACAAAATCAACTTTGATTTTGTTTTTAACGTCATCCATGGCACCCCTGGAGAGGACGGAACGTTGTTGGCTTATTTTGATTTGCTCAACATCCCTTATAGCTCTGCCCCTTTTTACCAGATGGCACTCACTTTCAACAAAAGAGACTGCTTGAGTGTCGCAAAAAACTTTGGCATTGCGACAGCCACTTCCATTTATCTAAACAGAGGAGACGTTGTTGAGACAGACCGTATTTTGGAAAAAGTAGGACTGCCTTGCTTTGTCAAACCCAACAAAGCTGGATCGAGTTTTGGCATCTCCAAAGTTCACAAGAAAGAAGCGCTTGCTGCCGCCATAGA
>DLQL01000018.1:0-22786 GCA_002477565.1 Flavobacteriaceae bacterium UBA7433 | reverse complement strand
TACCAACAAAAAACCCGTGTCCTGCCAATCACCGAAATTGTTTCTGAAAACGATTTTTTCGATTACGAGGCCAAATACTTGGGGAAGTCGAAAGAAATCACCCCTGCGAGAATCTCAGCGATCCAAAAAGAAAACGTTTCAAAGGCAGCTTTGCACTTGTACACATCGCTACAAATGAGTGGCTTTTCTCGTTCAGAATTTATCTTGATCGGAGACCTCCCCTTTTTCCTAGAGATGAATACTGTTCCCGGCATGACTGAAGAAAGTTTGTTGCCCCAGCAGGCAGCGTGCGCCGGCATTCCCTTGCAGTCCTTGCTGACGGATACGGTGCTCTCAAAGTTGAAGAAATAGACCGTGATCTTTGACACTTCACCTTCCAAATAGCAGGCCTTTTTCGAATGAAGGAACAAACAGGCTTTGATCAGATAAGGCAAAGCCGATGCTTGGTTCGCAGCAAATGGATACAGCGCTAAAAACCCTTTGTTTTTAGAGTTCCTGTCTTCTGAGAAAAGCCGTATTCATTTTTGCGGTACACGTCATAACCTCCGGAGTTGTTCTTTTTGTACGACCCTACTTTTTCTTCAAAACCGTATTCGTTTTTTTGGTACACATCGTAATCGCCTTGCCCAGTTGCACGGTGACTCCCCGTCTTTTCTTCGAAACCGTAACTGTTTTTTCGGTAGACATCGTAACCGCCTTGGTTGTTTCTTTTTGAGCTCCCTACTTTTTCTTCAAAACCGTAGGCATTCTTTTCGTACACATCGTAATCGCCATTTTGGTTTTGTCTGTTGGTGCCCGTTTTTTCTTCAAAACCGTAGTTGTTCTTTTGGTAAATGTCATAATCGCTCTGGGCATAAGTTGCTGTGCAAGCAAAAAGCAAGATGATCAATCGTTGGGAGGTGTTCATATCGTTTGTTTTTTGAGAACTATAAGGAATTTGTAAATACTACACTTGTTGTTTACAAAATACATGCCAAATTGTATGTGTACAAATCCTTGCACTTCATGTCAAGGCTCTAAATAATGAGCCCCTTCTTCTGAAATCAGTGTTTTCCCGTCCATGGCGTACAACCAACCGCCCGCTGGAATGGGTCCTGTAGTTCCTTCACATTTTTCGTCCAAATAATAGGCCTCTTGCGGATTGAAAACCAAACAGGCATTGATCGGGGTTTTGGCCTTGGCAGAGCTTTGCAACCAAAAACTACGAAAACGTATTTTGCAAGCTGCTTCAAACGTTGCGGCTTCGGCCAGTGCTTCAGGACTTAAAAAGAGCCCCTCTGCCCTTTTTGAGGAGTTTTCTTCAATGTGTATGGGGATTTGTTTGTAAAGTCCGGCACGGAGGCGCTGTATGACATAAGGAAAACGCCCGTAGCCTTTGTGCTGATAAATAAGGTCTAATGATTTCATGGTTTTGTTTTTACAGTAAATGCAACAAGAAAACGCAAACTGGGAAATCCCTTTTTTTTGACAGGTTGTCCGTATGCCAAACCACCGCGGCTGTTGTGCTCGGTTGGTACGCAAAAAGCGTTCTTGATACACTTGTAAAAGTAGTGAGAATTAGAGAAATTCAAAAAAAATAATTCTTAAAAATAAAAATCATTTTAGGTTGTAAGAAAAAAGTCTCCGGTTGCGTCTTCGAGCGGATTTAGTGCTCGCAAGAAATAAATGATCGTACGCTAAAAAAGCAAGAAAAAGAATCTCCGTAGTACCGAAACAAAAAAAGCATCTCAAATGAGATGCTTTTCGCGGTCTGGACGGGACTCGAACCCGCGACCCCCTGCGTGACAGGCAGGTATTCTAACCAGCTGAACTACCAGACCGTGGCATTTAGCGAGTGCAAATGTAAGTTCTGTTTTCCTATTCCACAAGCTTTTTTCAACAAAAAAAAGGAATTTACAAGCGCTTTGAAACCGACAAAAGATACAAAGTTCATTTACAAAGTTTTAGCCCAAAACAAGAACAATGCGGGGAGAACAAACACAGACTTCTAAACAGAAAACGAGAACGTCAAAAAAGAACTTTTTAGAGTTTCTCTAAAAATAAAAGGTATTTCGCAAGAGTTCATTTATTTTTGCAGCATGGATTTCAAACTAGAAGCGGCATACACCCCAACAGGCGACCAACCCCAAGCCATCAAACAGCTGGTTTCAGGACTTGAAAACCAAGAGAAATACCAAACCCTCTTAGGGGTGACAGGATCTGGAAAAACCTTTACCGTTGCCAATGTCGTGGAAAAAATCAACCGACCGACCTTGGTCTTGGCACACAACAAGACACTGGCCGCACAACTGTACGCCGAATTCAAAGCTTTCTTTCCACACAATGCCGTGGAGTATTTTGTCTCCTACTACGACTACTACCAACCCGAAGCCTACATCCCTTCGAGCGGGGTCTATATCGAAAAAGACCTCAGCATCAACGAAGACATCGAACGCCTGCGTATCAGCACCTCCTCTGCCCTCTTGTCTGGAAGAAGAGATGTCTTGGTCATCGCCTCTGTCTCTTGCTTGTACGGAATTGGAAACCCCGTAGAATTCAAAAAGAACGTGATTGTCATCGAAAAAGACCAAGTTCTTGCAAGAACTGCCTTTTTACACGCCTTGGTCAGCAGCTTGTACTCCCGTACAGAAACAGAAATCAAAAGCGGCACTTTTAAAGTAAAGGGAGACACAATCACCGTCTACCCTTCCTATGGAGCATTTGCCTACCGCATCCATTTTTTTGGAGACGAAATTGAAGAAATCGAATCTTTTGATGTGGAAAACAACCAAGTAATGGAACAGTTTGAAACTCTGAGCATCTACCCTGCCAACCTGTTTGTCACCTCCCCTGACATCTTGCAAAATGCAATCCACCAAATCCAAGAAGACCTCGTCAAGCAAGTCGCCTACTTCAAAGAAATCGGGAAACACTTGGAAGCCAAACGCCTGCACGAACGCACAGAATTTGACCTGGAGATGATCCGCGAACTCGGGTATTGCAGTGGTATTGAAAATTACTCGCGCTATTTGGACGGAAGAAATCCGGGAACACGCCCCTTTTGTTTGTTGGACTATTTTCCCGAAGACTACCTGATGGTGATTGACGAAAGTCATGTGACCATTCCCCAAACACATGCCATGTATGGCGGTGACCGCTCGCGAAAAGAAAACCTCGTCGAATTCGGTTTTCGATTGCCTGCAGCGATGGACAACCGTCCGCTGAAATTTGAGGAGTTCGAAACCATTCAAAACCAAGTACTCTATGTGAGTGCCACGCCAGCAGACTACGAATTGGAAAAAACAGGAGGCGTTTTTGTGGAACAAGTAATCCGTCCCACCGGTTTGTTGGACCCCATTTTGGAAGTACGCCCGAGCTTGAACCAAATCGACGACTTGACAGAAGAAATCCAACTGCGGATCGAAGCAGACGAACGGGTCTTGGTGACCACACTCACCAAGAGAATGGCAGAAGAGTTGGCAAAATTTTTAACGCGCATGCAGGTGCGCTGCCGATACATCCACTCGGATGTGGACACCCTCGAACGTGTGCAAATTTTGGGAGACCTGCGCAAAGGGCTCTTTGATGTCTTGATTGGGGTCAATCTTCTGAGAGAAGGTTTGGACCTTCCGGAAGTCTCCTTGGTCGCTATTTTGGACGCCGACAAGGAAGGGTTTTTGCGTTCCCACCGCTCCTTGACCCAAACCGTGGGAAGGGCCGCGAGAAACGTCAATGGGAAAGCCATTCTCTACGCCGATAAAATCACCAAAAGCATGGCTTTGACAATTTCAGAAACGGAGCGCAGGAGGAACAAACAAATCGCCTACAACACTGCCAACAACCTCCAACCCACCCAAATCAAAAAGAAATTAGACAACGCACTTTTGGAAAATCAAGGAACGTCTTATTCCTCAATAGAGGCTTCGCAAGCTGCAGAGGAAAATCTTGTTTACCTGAGCAAACCCGAACTTGAGAAAAGAATACTCGCCAAGCGAAAAGACATGGAAAAAGCAGCAAAAAATCTCGACTTTTTAGCAGCCGCTGCATTTCGAGATGAGATCACAGCTTTGAAAGAAAAATTAGCAGCCAAAAAAATTACATAAACCCACCGGGAGAACTGCTTGTACGGCTCCTTTGACTTCTTGCTCGAGAGGACTTGCTTTCTGCCCCAAATCGGTATACAAATCCAAGATTTGCCGTTCTTTGTTCTCCTAAAAACCCCCCACTTTGAGGAATGGGTGAAAAGGTGTCAAATTTGAATCGCATGGACGAAAAGACATCGTTTACCGAAAAGGTGACCGTCCCTTTTCCATCGAACAGACTCAAACTGGCTGCTGTATTGACCAACCACATTGGATGCATGTTGAATTGAATGTTTTTTTGAGCAGAACGGTACATCCCAAACAATTGAAAACGCAATTTTTGCGTGGCTTTGAAACTATTGCTGACGCGCACATTGACCACGCTGTTCGTCACCTCAACAAGCTGGCCAACAGCATAGCCCGTTTCGTTTTGAATGTACACATCCGAACTCGCATTCATTTTCCACCATGAGGAAAGGTCGATGTTTCCAGAAAACTCAAAACCGTATCGATTGTTTGAAACGGTATTTGCAAACGACAATTCAATTTTTTGAGGGTCATTTTCATCTATGTTCAACACGCGTGTGATGTTGTTGTCTACCGCCCTAAAAAAGCCACCCGCACTGAAATAGCCCTTTGAAAAGGAATTTGTGTAATTGATTTCGTAAGAATTGGTAAACTGGGGCCTCAAAGCCGGATTTCCAATTTGAGTGACCAAAGGCGTGCTCCACTTTCGAATCGGATTGATCTGATTTGCACTCGGGCGGTCTACCCTTCGACTGTAACTCATTTGGAACTGGTGCACATCGTTTTGTTTGTAGGTAAGGAATGCTGAAGGATAGGCTGTAAAAATGGCATCGCGGTAGTTGACAGGGGCGGTCTGAGTCTCAAAGACCCCCCACACATTGTACTTTTCAAAACGCGTTCCTAATTGCAAGCGAAGCTTGTCAAAACTTGTGTTGTAATTGACATATGCCGAGTAGATGTCTCGTTGAAAACGAAACTCCGAATTCTCACGGTCCATCCATTCACCAGCCTCATTCTTAAAAGATTGTGTTGTCTGCCTGTTGTTGTCATAGGTGTTGGAGCGCATTTCCGAACCCAATTCCAATTTGGAATTTTCTGAAAAAGGGAGGACATAGTCTACCTGATATCGCTGGTTTCGGTTTGTGACTTGGATGGTGTCTCGGTAATTTGCATTCAAATTCGCAGGATCTACAAGCTCTTGAAAATGGGCCATTTCAAGATTGTCCGCTTCTGAAAAGTTAAGGTCAAATGTCAAGTTTTCTCCTTTTTTATCAAAATCGTTGACAAAGGTAAGGATGTAGGTTTGAGATTTGTTTTCTTGGATGCGATCCAGGGGTGCGTCTCCCACCAAGGCATTGTCCAGCTGTCTGTCTGTCAATAGCGAAGTGGCCCACGTGTTGGTTTTTGTCCTGTTTTGCAGGGTTGTAAATGAAAATACCTGTTTTTTGTTGGGAGAATAATCGAGGCCAAGTTTCAACAAGTGGTTGCTTCTGTCTTTGAAGTTGTCTGCTTTTTGTCGCAAGCCTCCATCTGCCCTGTAGATGTTTCCGTTGTTTTGTCTTTTTCCGCCGTTGTAGCCGTAATTGGAAAAGAGGTTGATTTTGTTTTTTTTGTAGTTGAGATCAACGGCGCTGTTGTAGCGGGTATTTTTCCCGTGGGCAATCCCGTTGGTTGACGTTGCGTTGAAGCCCGCCTTTGTCTTTTTGTGTAAGACGATATTGATGATGCCACTCATGCCTTCCGGGTTGTACTTGGCAGAGGGATTGGTGATCAATTCCACATTTTTGATAGCGGTTGAAGGTATTTGTTGCAAGAGTACTGCTGCGGATACATTGCTCGGCCTGCCATCGATCAAAATGCGGACGTTTTCATTGCCTCGCAAACTGATGTTTCCTGTCTGGCTGTCGACGGAAACCGACTGTACATTGTTCAACAATTCAGATGCTGTGGCCCCTGCAGTTGTCAAGTCCTTGCCAACATTGATGACTTTGCGATCAATTTTTTGAACCACGGAGGAAGTTTCTGCCACCACAACCACTTCATCCAATTCTGCAAAGTCCTCAGAAAGGTATACTTTCCCTAAATCAATTTTTTGTTTTTCTGAGCTGATTTCAATCTTTTCCGTCCAAGGTACATATCCGATAAAAGTAACTTCCACATAAACGAAGCCTTCGGGAATGTTGTCGATGGAAAAGTGGCCTTGGTCATCCGAAATACTCCCGGTGAGAATGTTCTTGTTTTGATCGGTGATGACAATACTGACATAGGCCAGCGGTTGCTCCGTTTGTGCGTCTAAAACGGTTCCTTTAACCAGTCCTAATTTCAAACTTGGATGCGCTTTTGCGAAAGAAGTCCACAGCAAAAGTACAAGAGATAAAAACAAGATTCTTTTCAAAAGAACAAGATTTAAAAGGGGTTAAATTCGTGTAAAACAAAAGTATTGAAGATCGTTTCAATACATTCATTTGCTTTTATTGGGAAGAAACCACCTTGGCATTGCAGCTGTGGAAATCTGAACAGGGAACGGTTTACAAAGCTTCTCCCAGTTCTTTTAATTTTTCGGTGTTTTCTGCCAATTTCAATTCTTCAATGATCTTGTGAATGTCTCCATTGATCACCTTGGACAAGTCGTATAAGGTAAGCCCTATTCGGTGTTCTGTAATACGCCCTTGCGGATAATTATAGGTACGGATTTTTGCCGAACGATCTCCACTGGCAACCAAGGAGTTGCGCTTTAGAGAATCGGCGGCCAATTTTTTCTCTAGTTCTTGTTCGTACAAACGAGAACGCAGCACTTTCATGGCTTTGTCTTTGTTTTTGTGTTGGGATTTCTGGTCTTGGCATTGGGCCACCAAGCCAGAGGGGACGTGTGTTAAACGAACTGCCGAATAGGTGGTGTTTACCGACTGTCCTCCCGGTCCGGAAGAACAGAAATAATCAACTCGTATGTCACTCATTTTCATGTCGATGTCAAACTCTTCCGCTTCTGGCAAAACCATGACGGTTGCTGCTGAAGTGTGCACACGGCCTTGGGTTTCTGTCTGTGGCACCCGTTGCACTCGGTGTACGCCGGATTCAAATTTCATGTCTCCGTATACGTCAGGTCCGGAAATGCTGAAAATTATTTCTTTGAAACCTCCAGACGTTCCATCGCTGACATCTTCGACTTCTGTTTTCCATCCTTTGTCGGCACAAAATTTGGTGTACATGCGGTAGAGATCTCCAGCAAAAATACTGGCTTCGTCGCCGCCTGTTCCCGCGCGAATTTCTACGATTACATTTTTAGCGTCTTCCGGATCTTTGGGAATCAACATGTATTTGATTTCTTCTTCCAGCTTGGGTATTTGCTGGTTGGCTTCGTCCATTTCCATCTTGGCCATTTCTACCATTTCCGGATCCGAACCATCTGCGATGATCTCTTTGGCTTCTGCGATGTTGGCCATCAAAGCTACGTATTCTTGTCCCTTTTCGACAACTTGTCCAAGGTCTTTGTACTCTTTGTTGAGTTTGACATACCTCTTTTGATCTGTGATGATGTCGGGCTGAATGATCAGGTCTGACACTTCGTCAAAACGTTGCTGTACTATTTTTATTTTGTCTAACATCTGCTGTTTTTTACTGGAATTGCTAAGCTACATTTTTTTATTTCAAGAGCTGCTGCCACAGCACCTACTTAAAATTGATTTCTAGAAGCTCTGTACCCTAATCATACGTATACTCACCCTTTTCACTGTGAATGGTCAATTTGTTTTGTACTGCCGCTTCTACACGTCCTACAATTTTTGCGTCGACGGAGAAACTTTTGGAGATGGCAATGATGTCTTCAGCAATTGCTGCTGGCACATAAAACTCCATGCGGTGTCCCATGTTGAATACCTGGTACATTTCTTTCCAATCTGTTCCAGACTGCTCTTGAATCAATTGAAACAAAGGAGGTACGGGAAATAGATTGTCTTTGACGATGTGCAGGTCTTTTACAAAGTGAAGTATTTTGGTTTGTGCTCCACCACTGCAGTGGACCATTCCGTGTACTTGTTTTGCTGTGTATTTTTCGAGTATTTTTTTGACAATCGGCGCATAGGTCCTCGTGGGGGACAATACCAATTTTCCCGCATCTATGGGGGCATTTTCAACGGGGTCTGTCAATTTAGTTTTCCCCGAATAAACGAGGTCTTTCGGAACTTCGGGGTCGAAACTTTCAGGGTATTTTTTTGCAAGGGAATGTTCAAAGACATCGTGACGTGCAGAGGTCAATCCATTGCTTCCCATTCCGCCATTGTAGGCGTTTTCATAGGTGGCTTGCCCAAAAGATTCCAATCCGACGATGACATCACCTGCTTGGATATTGGCATTGTCGATCACATCGCTTCGTTTCATGCGCGCTGTTACGGTAGAATCTACAATGATGGTTCTTACCAAATCGCCTACATCTGCGGTTTCACCTCCCGTGGAATGAATGGTGACACCGTGTTTTTTCAAATCTTCCAAAAGTTCTTCTGTGCCATTGATGATGGCAGAAAGGACCTCGCCAGGAATCAAATTTTTATTTCTTCCGATGGTGGAAGAAAGAAGAATGTTGTCGGTGGCTCCGACACACAAAAGATCGTCAATGTTCATGATCAACGCATCTTGTGCAATGCCTTTCCACACGGAAAGGTCGCCTGTTTCTTTCCAGTACATATAGGCCAAAGAAGATTTTGTTCCTGCTCCGTCAGCATGCATCACCAAGCAATAGGCATCGTCTCCTGTCAAATGATCGGGTACAATTTTACAAAACGCTTGAGGGAACAAGCCCTTGTCTACATTTTTAATCGCATTGTGAACGTCTTCTTTGGAAGCCGAAACCCCACGTTGACTATATCTTTTACTGACTTCTGAACTCATAAAATTTCTTTGAAATGGTTGTGCAAAGTTAACCAATTGCAAACGATTAAAAAACAGAAAAAAACAAAGTTTGACCTGCCCTTGTCCGACATGTACATTTTCTTTCAAAAAAATTAAAAATATGGAAATATACAGGAATGAAACTTGTCATTTTAAAAAAAAGATAACTCTACGTATTTTTACGTAAAAAAAAAGGAAGTTCTTTAAAAATAAATCCTATCTTTGGCAGATATTTTTTTTGTAACAAATTATAAATTTATAATCCCATGAGTAAATCTAAATTAGAGTACATTTGGTTGGACGGTACACAGCCAACTGCTAGTTTAAGAAGCAAGACTAAAATTGAAAAAGATTTTAGCGGAAAGTTAGAAGACTGCCCAATGTGGTCTTTTGATGGAAGTTCAACGAATCAAGCTGAAGGAAGAAATTCTGACTGTTTGCTAAAGCCTGTAGCTATCTACCCAGATCCTCAAAGAATCAATGGGTTTTTGGTGATGACTGAAGTTTTGAATGCTGATGGAACACCTCACGAAACAAATGGTAGAGCGATCATCGAAGATGATGACAATGATTTTTGGTTTGGATTCGAACAAGAGTACTTTTTGTACGACGTAGAAACCAACTTGCCTGTTGGTTTCCCAAAGGACCAAACACCACAAGGACAATTTTACTGTTCTGTAGGAGCGAAAAACGCTTTTGCAAGAGACATGGTAGAAGAGCACTTGGATGTATTGATCGAAGCTGGAATCAACGTAGAAGGAATCAATGCTGAAGTTGCAGCAGGACAATGGGAATTCCAATGTTTTGCACAAGGAGCAAAACAAGCAGGAGATGAAATCTGGGTATCTCGTTACCTTTTGGAAAGAATCGGTGAGCAATACGGATTGGAAGTCGTTTGGCATCCAAAACCTCTTGGAAATACAGATTGGAATGGCTCAGGAATGCACGCGAACTTCTCAAATACTGTTTTGAGAGAGTGTGGTTCTAAAGAAACCTACGAAACGATTTGTGAAGCTTTCCGTCCGGTAGTCAAAGAACACATCGAAGTATACGGTGCTTTCAACGACCAACGTTTGACAGGAGCTCACGAAACACAATCAATTGATGAATTCTCTTTTGGAATTTCTGATCGTGGTGCATCTATTCGCATCCCAATCATTACTGTAGAGAAAGGCTGGAAAGGATGGTTGGAAGACCGTCGTCCATCATCTAACGGAGATCCGTACAAGATCGCTGCTAGAATCATCAAAACGGTTAAGACTGCTAAAGTATAAGCAACAAAACCTACTATCTCAAAAAACGTTCAAGATTTTCTTGAACGTTTTTTTTTGGGTGTGTTTGGGCAAAAAAGCGAAGGAAGGCCTGTAGCTCTCCCTCCCCCCAATAAATGTTTGAAAAAGTAAAATGACAGGTGTTTTGTCTGGTCTTATTGAAGCATTTGGTATATAAAACACGCGTAAAAGAAAAGCAAAATAACGCCTTCTTTTTTAGCGAACTGCATGTTTGGCAACCAGTAGCTCAAAGGCACAATAAGCACAGTTACTGCCAACATCCAATAGATGTCGTATTGTATCAAATCCAAATCGCTTACCTGTATCGGGGATACCAAAGCGGTCAATCCCAATACTGCCAAAATATTGAAGACATTTGACCCTATCAAATTCCCAATAGAGATGGCTTTTTCTTTCTTCAAAACTGCGATGACAGAAGCCGAAAGTTCTGGAATGCTTGTTCCTACCGAAACAATGGTAATGCCAATGACGCGTTCGCTGACATGAAATTGATTGGCCAAACCGACCGCACCATCGATCAACAATTCAGATCCACCCCACAATCCTACTGCCCCCAAAGCAAAAAAGAAAAGGCCTTGGTAAAGTGGTAATTCTTCATCGTCTTCTGGCATTTCGTCGTGTACGGCCTGGGTTTGGAACTTCAACAGATAAATTAAAAAGACCAACAACAACAAAAATAAAACACCTCCCTCATAGGACTGCAAAACACCGTCAAAGATCAAAAACAAATACAAGAGTGCGGAAGATAAAAAAAGAATTGGAATGTCTGTCTTGTAAAAACTATCGGACAGCTTGATGGTCGACAACAAGACGGTCACCCCCAATACCAAACCGAGATTGGCGATATTGGAACCGATTGCATTGCTCAAAGCCAAGTCAGCATGCCCCTGCAAAGCGGCCTTTAAACTGACGATCAATTCAGGCGCAGATGTCGCAAAGGAGACAACGGTCATCCCAACAACAATTTTTGGGATTTGCAATCTCAATGAAAATCCAATGGCAGACTTCAACAACCAATTTCCTCCTAAGATCAGCAAAAAAAACCCTACAATAATAAAGATCAAATCCATTTAAAAACTACAATTTGGCGCCTTACAAAGATACCTTTTATTAAAAATCCCCAAACCTTTTAAAGTTCTTTTTTAGAACTACTATTTTTTCGTAACTTGGAAGTATTGATTCCAAACACCATGTATAAAAAATTTTTCAGATCAATGGCAGCTCTTAACAAATGGCTCCTCCCCTCTTTTGGCAAAAAACAATTGGACATGAGCAAAGCTAAAAAGTGGCAATTGGCCATCATCGGCTGGAGGGCCTACATCACAAAAAACGCCTTGGACTCTTAAATACAAACCTATGACAGTTCCCAACAGACACCTAAAACTATACACGGGCTCTTTTATTGAAATCCAAAGACTTCAATTGGACTTGAACGATGCCGAAATTCCGTTCTTTGTCAAAAACAACAACGAATCGGCAAAACTGGCTGGTTTTGGTTCCTTGAGCGACAGCGTAGAATTGCACATATTTGCCGCTGATTTGGAAAGAGCAACAACCATCTTAAACGCACTGAAATCAGAATTAAATTCCTGATATTTTTTTGAGAATCTTCTTTTATATTCACAATATATCTGTATATTTGCAACCTTTAAAAAGGCCTCGTGGCGCAACTGAATAGCGCACTTGATTACGGCTCAAGAGGTTACTGGTTTGAATCCAGTCGAGGTCACTTTTAATGAGTATAAAAACTCTCAAAAACCGCATAAGTCATATGATTTATGTGGTTTTTTAGTTTTTAGGACTTCGTTTTGCCATGATTCAATCTGGCAGGTATGTGTGCAGGTGTTTTTAAAAAGTATCGGTAAAACTGACGCATTTGTAAATTAACATTTAAGTCCCTGCTTTTGATTTAACTCTTCATATGGACAGGCAAGCATGCATTTGCCGCACTTGTTGCTTAAAGCAATGGTGTTCCCATTGAAATAGTTTACTAAATAATGGAAAGAAAAGCAAGTAAGGATGTAAACAAGACGCAAAACAGTACTTTTAAAAAAGCATGGAATCATTAAAAACTGATCTGAAACATCTCCTTATCCCCTCTTTGGATTCGCAAACATTCGCACCAAAATATTCTCAATTTGGCTTCAACTGTTTGTTCTCAACAATTTAAAGGCTTTGGTGAGATGCCCTTCGACAGTTTTAACAGAAACATCTAGGTATTCTGCGATTTCAATATTTGTAAGACCTTGATTTTTACTAAGCATGAATGTCTCCTTGCACTTTTTTGGCAAATTGCCAATGCCTTCAGTAACTGATTTTATTTTTTCCTTAAGTAAGTCGGTATTTTCTTCATCTACTAGTTCATTTAGAGATTCTACATACACACGTTCTATTGAAGAAATCGCTTTGTTTTTATGGTACTGATTGACAAACTTGTTGTAAGCAATCTTAAAGATGAAATTTTTTAAAGAATAACTCGTATTGAGTTTTTTTCGATCCTTCCATATGCCAAAAAAAACGTCTTGAACTATATCTTTAGCCATAGCTCTGTCATTTGTCAAACTTACAGCATAACTAAAAAGTAATACCTCATAGGTTTTGACTAAAAATACGAAAGCTTCTTCTTCTCCATTTTTTAATCGAAAAATTAAATCCTTTTGTTTTTTTAACCTTTTAGACATCAATAAAAACTTATGAAAACCTATGAAATAAAATGTTAACTACTTAAATATACAATAAAAAAAAAATGAAAAAAACGCATTAAAAAGCAAGGGTTTTAAAATTTTGCTTTGCTATATACAAAAGCAAACACGTGAAAATATGACCCCCGAAATTGAAACTGCCATCGTAAAATACGTATCCCATTCAGCTAGTATTGATGAATTGAACATCCTATCAGAATGGATTGAAAACGATTCAAACAAAGAAATATTTAAAGAATTTGTTTGCATCCATTTATCAATTAATTGTAGCTTGAATGACTCAGAAACTAGACTCGCAACTTATCAATTGTTGCCTAAAATCAGCAAAGAAAAATAAATAACAGTAAGAGTTAAAAAACAATCAATATTAGAAATATGCCGTTGTCCCATCCGTTTTATTAATATTTCCTATCCCTGTGTTCATTGACAAAGATGATGGTGACAAAACAAAAGTGCCAAAAATAGCAAACACTCATACAATTGAACCCGGCACCAACAAAGCAACAATAACTTTAGAATATGGTTCTCATACAGCCTTGGAGAAAGGAGTTGCTTTTCGAAGACACTTTGCACAATTTGTTTACCCCCCACTTGTTAAGTCAGCTTATTGCACCTCAAAAACCAATTTAACTGACTATTTTATAGCAAGTTAGTGCTTTTGAATTTGATTGTAAAATGGCAATAGGACAATATAATTTACAAACTCAATACTAAAACTATGAAAAAAGCAATTACACTTTTAACCATTTTGTACGCCGCTACAATGTTTTCACAAAACTTTACAGCAGCTACTGACACACCTTTTATAGGAACAACTGATGGCTCTGCTCATCTTGTTGATGTAGACGGTGATGGAGATTTAGACTTTTTTAATACAGGGAAACAAGGCGGTTCGGGATTTCAAGGAATTACCGAATTGTATACAAACGATGGTTCAGGAAATTTTACTTTAGTTGTAGGAACTCCTTTTCCAGGTATTGAAAGCGCTAGTGCAGCATTCGCAGATTTTGATGCAGATGGAGATGTAGATCTTATTTTGACCGGAAAGATAAATGATGATGATGAAATTGCAAATATGTATACTAATGACGGTTCAGGTTCTTTTACCCTTGTCGTTGGCACTCCATTTTTAGGTGTTAGTTTAGGCGATGTTGTGGTTGCTGATTTGGATGGGGATACTGACCTAGACGTAATAATATCAGGATATAATTCGGAAGCAGTATCGAGGATTTCGGTGGTTTATAAAAATGATGGCACAGGCGCCTTTGGTATTTTTACAGCAAGCCCTGCATTTGAAGTGGCCAACGAGGGCGATGTAGATGTGGAAGATGTAGATGGTGATGGGGATGTCGATCTATTAGTAACTGGATTTGTCGGTCCTGGAGAAATGACAAAATTTTACACAAATGATGGCACTGGTGTTTTTACGGAAGATGCCACCGCTTCAGCCTTGTTTACAGATATGAGAGATAGCGATGCAGATTTTGCTGATGTGGATGGAGATGGCGACCAAGATTTGTTGATTAATGGGCGCTTTGGAAGTTCAGATAGAGAAGCGGAGTTATATTTAAATGATGGTACCGGTACATTTGAATTGGCAGCAGGAACACCATTTATTGGGGGCAATGCAGGAACTGTTGATTTTTTTGATGCAGACAACGATGGTGATATGGACGTGTTGCTTTCAGGCTATGAAAATTCAACTCCACATAGAAATACTCGGCTATATAGTAATGATGGTGATGGAAATTTTACAGAAGAAATATCCGAAGCAATTACAGGAATAAACAACGCAGATATTGCCATAGGAGACATCGATGGAAATCATACAAAAGACATTGTAATTGTAGGGTATTCAAATACATGATTGGCAGAACTATACACAAATAATGGTGCCCCCTTAAGTATAGAAAATGTAGAAGTATTAAACGGAATCCATCTCTATCCTATTCCCTCTAAAGGAGAATTGTATGTTAGATCTGAGCAAAGTAATATAAGGAACCTGCTGTTGTTTGATGTTACAGGGAGTATCGTGGAAAACATCATCCTCAACAATTCTAAAATGGACGTTTCTTCACTTCCAAAGGGACTCTATGTTCTTAAAATTAATTTTGAAACAACTTCTCCAATACTTAAAAAAATTATCAAGAATTAGTTTTATCAAATTCAAAGTGAAATTAGCAAGTCTATTTAAGGTAATAAACACCGTATAGGCATTCAGCAGGAAAGGCTTCTTTCGTGCAAAAATACTCCTTACACGGTAATTTTAATTCGTTATTTGACCCTAGAGAAAAGCGCAGTAAAACTGAGGCTTTCTTTTGCAACACCTAAACAAATGAGAATACGTAGAATTATTTCTTTTCAAACTCAACTGAAAACACAAAACCATGATAAAAAAAACAAATTTCTAAAGAAACAAGTACCTGATAACGAAAATATTGCACCTAATTACAAACGCCCTAGATGGCGAGTCTTTATTTCTGCAACGATTGGGTTATACAGTTTGTTTTATGTCTGTAGATTGAGTTTAGTGGTGTTTTTAGAAACTATAATCGCTGGAATTGTTTCAGATTATTTTTGATTGATGGTCCTTCTTGGGTGTCAGGGTTGGGGTTTTTGATTGAGACAAAGTGTCAATCATTAATTATTTCCAAAAAACAGCGTAAATGGCTGTTAAAATGATCATTATTGCAAAAGATCCAATATTGAACAATGGACTTGTTTTGAATGATTTTTTTGAAATTAAAATTCCTTTTTCATCATCTTTCCCTTTGTGTTGAATCAAACTTACAATTGCAATTATTACCATTGTTAAAATTGCAGTATACCCCATTTGATCCATCCATGGTAAATCCACAAAAAACAAACGATTCGACCATCCTTTTGGAGCTACCTTAAAATACATAGCTATCGGGATTGAAGTCAAAGCTCCAATAATCGCAGCTTTGTTTGTGGCTTTTTTCCAGAAAAGGCCTAACAAGAATATCGCTAAAATACCAGGACTTACAACACCTGTATATTCTTGAATAAACTGAAATGCTTGATCAATCCCTCCAAGCAATGGGGCGGTAATTGATGCTATTACCAGAGCAATTGCAGCGGAAATTCGACCAACATTTACCGTTTTCTTATCCCCTGCATCCTTGTCAAAATATTCCTTGTAAATATCCATAGTGAAGATTGTTGCCGTAGAATTCAACATAGATGCCAAAGAGGATACTATTGCCGCGGTTAATGCAGCAAACGCAAGACCCTTTAATCCAACAGGCAGCAATTGAAGCAACCAAGGATAAGCTTTGTCTGACTGGCCCACTGATGGTATATTTTGTTGTCCTATTTCACCCAAAGTTGACAACAATTCTGGGTTGTTTACAATCGTGTAAGCTGCTATGCCAGGAACAACGACAATAAGAGGAATGAAAAGCTTTAGAAATGCAGCAAATAGAATTCCCTTTTGAGATTCTTTTAAGGATTTAGCTGCTAAAGTCCTTTGGATAATATACTGATTAAAACCCCAATAATACAAGTTAGCAACCCAAAGACCCCCGACTAAAACACCTATTCCCGGTAAGTTTTTAAATTCTGGATTTGATGCATCCAATATCATGGAAAACCTATCTGGAGCTGTTTGGTAAATTGCTTTGAATCCTGCCATCACACCTTCTCCTCCTGACACCGTATTCAAGACCAAATAAGTAGTCACTACTCCTCCTAAAACCAAAAACACTACTTGTATTACATCTGTCCACGCAACTGCAGAAAGCCCCCCGTACAAAGAATAAGCTGCTGCAAAAAGTGACAACCCTACAACTCCATAAACCACAGGAATCCCCATGATTGTTTCTAAAGCGAGAGAACCTAAATAAAGAACGGAAGCAAGGTTTACAAAAACATAGAGCCCTATCCAAAACACTGCAAGTATTGTTTTTAAATTGGTAGAAAATCGTTTTTCAACAAATTCCGGAATGGTATACAGTCCCTTTTCAATAAAAATTGGCAGAAAATATTTACCAACAATTATCAATGTCAAGGCTGCCATCCACTCGTAAGATGCAATCGCCAACCCCAATGCAAATCCAGATCCGGACATGCCAATAAACTGTTCAGCAGAAATATTTGCTGCAATCAGGGAAGCCCCAATTGCCCACCAAGGCAAGGATTTACTTGCAAGAAAATAATCTTCTGCATTCTTTTGATGGCCTTTTTTATCTCTTGACACCCATAAGCCTACTCCAAGAATCAAAACAGCGTAACATATAAATATCAAATAATCTAAAAATTGAAAATTTCCGGTCATGAGCATTGTTTTGGTTCGTTCTTATTTTTTTGTGTAATGTGTTGTACTTAAATTTTTCAAAGCAACAGCAGCTTGTTCGGCAGTAATATCCCTTTGCGGATTGGCAAACATCTCGTAACCAACCATGAATTTTTTTACTTCTGCCGAACGCAAAAGAGGAGGATAAAAAGACATATGGAAATGCCATTCTGGATGCTCAAAATCTGTTGGACTTTGATGTATCCCAGAAGAATACGGAAAAGAAGTCTCAAACAAATTATCGTATTTTGTCGTTAAATCCTTAATCATTTCAGCAAACGCTTGCTGCTCTTCACTGTTCAATTGTCCAATATGATGGTGCTGATCAATAGGCACAATCATCGTTTCATATGGCCATACTGCCCAATATGGAACCAGTGCTACAAAATGATCATTTTTTAAAATGATTCTTTCATCTGCTGCTATTTCTTGAGCAACATAAGCTTGGAGTAAACTTTTTTTATTGACATCCCAATATTTTTTTTGTTGTAGCTGTTTTTTCAACACTACTTCTGGAATAGATCGCTGTGCCCATATTTGACCGTGTGGATGTGGATTACTACACCCCATTATGCCACCTTTGTTTTCAAATATTTGAACGTGATTTATCATTGGATTGCCCCCCAGTTCTGCATATTCTTTTTTCCACAAGTTAATGATGTCGTGTATTTCTGAAGCAGACATTAATGGCAATGTCAAGGAATGATTGGGAGAAAAACAGATCACTTTACACAATCCCGCTTCAGTTGAAGCTTTCAACAACCCGCTACTAAAAGTATTTTCTTCTGTATCTTCTAATAATGCGGAAAAATCATTTTTAAAACTATAGGTTCCTGAATAATCTGGATTGATGTCTCCACTGGCTCTTTTATTTGTGGGACACAAATAACATCCTGCATCATAGTTCGCTTTTTTAATAGGGATTGTTTTGTCTGTTTTTCCTTGCCATGGACGCTTTGTTCTATGTGGAGAGACCAACACCCATTCGTCTGTTAAAATGTTGTACCGTCTGTGTGGCTGTGTGTTAATTACTGACTCCATATTCTATTTTTTTAACCCCATCACTAATGGTTGTTATAATTGATGACAACTTTATGGCATGCTTTTCTTCATAAGCAGCTGATACAGTTTCGATGAATTCACCAACTTTATCTTTATGAACAATATTGATGGTACAGCCACCAAAACCCCCTCCCATCATTCTTGAACCAACTACAAAATCTAAAGCTTTCGTTTGTGCTACTAAAAAATCAAGCTCTTTGCAACTTACTTCATACAAATGCTGTAGTCCATGATGGGATTTGTACAAACACTCACCAAAACCTTTTAAGTCCTTTTTTTTCAAACAGTTAGCAGCCTTTAAAGTTCTCTTGTTTTCCTGAGTAACATACAATGCTCTATTGTATATTTTAACTGGTAGAACATTTTTAAATTCCTCCACGATCTTTATGGGAATTTCTGTTAGAAAATGATAGTTAGGATGCTTTTTCTTGATCGCAACAAGTGCCGTGTCACATTCATCTCTTCTAACATTGTATTCACTACTTGCTAGGCTATGTGACACATTGGAATTAAGCAATACAACTACATAAGGCTCAAAATCTGCTTTTATCAATTCATAATCCAAAGTTTCGCAGTTTAAAAGAATCAAATGATCTTTTTTCCCTTTTACCACTGCAAACTGATCCATAATCCCACATTTTGTACCAACAAAAGTGTGTTCTGCATCTCGTGATAATTTTATAATCTCACAAGCTGTAAGACCAATATCAAATAACTCATTTACACCCTCGGCAATGCCACATTCCAATGCTGCTGAAGAACTAATACCTGAACCCAATGGCAGATTGCTCTCAATAACACAATCAAAACCTTTGACAGAAGCTGGTTTTAATACGTTTATATGGAACAGCACACCCAATACAAAATTTTGCCATTCCACATCACTTCGAACTAAATTGTTTAAATCAACTTTAAAACTGCTTTTAAAATTACTCGAAAGCACCTCACACGTGTTGCTGTTGTTTTTCCTAAAACTCAACGTAATTTTTTTGTCTATCGCAGCGGGCAACACAAAACCTCCGTTGTAATCAATATGCTCTCCTATCAGATTTATTCTGCCAGGAGATTCAATTACTACTTCACTAAAAAATGTTTTGTTGTCTAACATCGCTTAACTGTTTTTAATGATTTCTTTGAAAAAATCCACAATACTTATCTGACGATATCTTAAAGTGATTTTCTAATCATAAGATTCGCAGGGTTTTCAATCTTCACATTCTCTTTGTTCATTATCATTTGAGCCAATCGTTTTCCCATTTCTTTGAAATCGGTTGAAATGGTGGTAATCCCTCCTTCAACAATCTCTTTTAGCAAGGTGTCATTGTAGGATATAATTCCGATATCCTCAGACAATAGCAAACCTTCTTCTTTTATTTTTTTAATGATTATAATGAGACCCCTGTCTTCAGGAATAACAAAAATTTCTCCAGCTATTGGTTTTCTATGATCCAAAGAATCAATTATTTCATTTCCAAGATTGTTCTTTTTACAAAAAAAATTAAATCCTTCAAGCAACCCTTGTGGCTGCTTATTTTTATCAAACAGAAGAACGATTTTTTCATACTTTTTAATTGCATACAGCGCATTGTTAAGCCCCTCAATAATATCATTTTGGAAATTTTGATAAATGGCAGGATACTGGGCTAGCTCCTTATGCATCTGGTCTAAAATATAAACTTTGTCTTTTGGAAGCTTTTCGACAACTTGATGGGTATGAGGTAAATTTGCAGGCATAATTACATAACAACTGTAATCCCCAATGTTGTCATAAATCAATCTACTAAACACCTTCTCATTAAAATGATGAAAGAAAATATCGACCTGAATACCATCTCCAAGATTATTAATAAAGGAATTGTATAAATCTTCTTTGAACGAATTGAATTCATCAAACAACAAAAATATTTTTTGATTTAACAAAATATCTTCACTCGCAACATAAAACCCTTTCCCTGCTATTGATTCAATGACCCCTCTACATCTCAATTCGTTAAATGCAGTAAAAACGGTATCTCTTGAGACCTCGTGTTTGTCTTTTATACTATTCAGTGAAGGCAACTTGTCTCCTTTTCTAAGGGATCCATTTACAATTGCTTCTTCAACAGAAGCGATGATTTGTTTGTACCTAGGTACTCCAGATTTTTTTATTATTGAAACAATATCCATAAAGTAAATATAGAAAAAAAAAAAACAATAAACATACTAGTTCGTACCAGATTGATCCATTGAAATGAAATTGGAAGTCAATAATAAGAACTCTCAACAATCAAAATAGCATGTATCAAGCCATCACTATGGGAGGTACAATGTCTCTAATAAAGTCTATACATTTTAAAACCCTCTAAATAAAATTTAAATACAGAATAGTTCATGGACAAACGCACCCTAACGGATCATTTCATAGAAAAGTACAGCTTCCTATTGATCGTGAAAATTTGATGAAACTATTTTTTTTCAAAAAAACAAACTTCCTTTTCTTATATTAGCCTCGGATAACCCCCTTACTACATGAAAAAAATCCCCACACTTTTGGCGTTGTTTTTCTGCCTTCAAAGTTTTGCTCAACAAGACAGCCAATACCTTCAAAATTCAAAAAAAGCGAATCGTTTTCAAGTTGCCACGCAAGTCATTAAAAACAACATTCTTACCATTCCAGGAGACTTCAAAGAAATGGGAAAGGCCTTTTCTGATAACTGGAAAAGAACAGCTACTTATGCTGGAGGAATGCTCGGCTTAATCGCTGTTGACAAATACACCACCCAATTTATGCAAGATCACATTGAGGCAAATGTCGTATACAGGCTCCCCAATTACAAAATATTCAACAGCGATTTTCAGTGGTTTAATGGAGAGGACTTGTACATTACTGCCTCAATTGCAAGTTTGTACGCCGGCTCTCTAATTTTAAACAGTGAAAAAGGACAAATTGCCGCGACCAATGCCTTCAAATCACTTGGTTATTCTTTTGTCATCTCACAATTGCTCCTAAAATCTGTATTTGCCAGAGAACGCCCGCAAGCAAAACTCAGTGACCGCAATTTTGAAAGTAATGGAAAGACCAGAAACAATTGGGATTTCGGTAATTTTCGCCCCATCAGTGCAGGTCCTGGAGGACCTGGAACTGCATTTCCGTCGCTTCATGCCACTGCTTTTTTTGCATTTGCCAAAGTAATGCAGATGGAATTTGACAACTATTGGATTCCTTACACGTTTATAACTGCAGTCTTTATGTCAAAATTTGAAGGCCACCAACACTGGGTATCGGACATGGTATTTGGAGGCATCCTCGGAACCGTTATTGGAAGGTCCGTCGTCATCAACAGTCGGAAACACCGTGCTAAAAAACAAAACCAACTGGATCAGTTCGCCTTTAAAAAGCGTAAAATTCAAAAAAGAGTAATTCCTCAACTCTCTCAATCGATGGTTGGACTGCAACTGATTGGAAATTTCTAAGGATTTTTTTCTTCTTCAGAACCCAAACCCAAAATAGTGTTTTTCAATTCATCATTTTCCTCCATTCGCTGCTTTCGAGTTGCGTACACCTGAAGAATTGCATTTTCAATTTCTGTGTTTTTTGCATAGCCGTTAAAAACCCTTCGAATCATAGAAGCCGAATAGCGCGTTCCTCTTCGAGAGGATATTTTTTTTAACCGCAACAAAAAACCTACTTCACGTGTATAATTGTGACCTAGAAGTCTTTTTAACAAAATCCTTTCCTCTTTTTTTATCATAGCAGCAATCATTAATTGCAGAAACATTCTATATTTGTAACAACTCTATAACAGGTTAGTAACAAATGTTTATCCCAAACGCTATACTAAGTAAAGACAATTAGTTTTAAAAAACAAATAATTATACCTGAATTATGGCATCAAAAGAAAAAATAATCAAGTATCTAGCGTACAAAGGGATAAGTCAAAGAAAATTCTCTCTAAAGACAGGGCTGTCAGAAGGAATTCTTCGAGCGGGCAAAGATTTGGGGGTAGACAAAATGCGAGTGATCAAAGAGCACTGTCCCGATTTGAATATGGATTGGGTCATCTATGACGAAGGCGACATGTTGCTGCCCGATCAGGTTGAAGAACCAGCGAGCAGTTATGCCAAATCTCCAGAAGAAAAATCGCTCAAACAATTTGTTTTTGAATGCATTGAAGAATACTTATTAAAAAGAAAAGTAAAATAAACCCTAGGCCTCTTCCACTCGTTTTAAAAACGCTTCTTCCGAGAGCAAAGGAATTCCAAATTTTTCCGCTTTTTCCAATTTACTCGGACCCATTTGGTCCCCTGCAATCACAAAACTAGTCTTTTTAGAAATGGAACTCGACACTTTTCCTCCATTGTCTTCAATTGTCTTTTTGAGCTCGTTTCGACTCAAGGAATGAAAAACACCAGACACCACGAAAGTCTGCCCTCTTAAAATATCAGATTGATTTTCCAACTGAA
>DLQL01000095.1:8533-8665 GCA_002477565.1 Flavobacteriaceae bacterium UBA7433 | reverse complement strand
TTTGGAATTGACTTTTTTTAAGCTGGAATTTTGCAATCGTTTTTGCCATTTGGATAATTGTTCTTATATTTGCACCGTAAAATCAAGGAAATTGTAAATGAAGGGGACCTTAAAAGTCCCCTCTTTTTATAC
>DLQL01000095.1:4072-8498 GCA_002477565.1 Flavobacteriaceae bacterium UBA7433 | reverse complement strand
TTGATTGATTTGCAATTGCTGCCAAACAGTAAGATTTTGGTAGAAGTTGACGGAGATGCGGGAATTGCTTTGAACGAATGCATTCGCATCAGCAGGGCTGTAGAAGGCAATTTGGATCGCGAAGAAGAAGATTTCAGTTTGGAAGTCAGCTCTCCAGACATCACCAAGCCGTTACAAGTCCTCCGACAATACCAAAAAAACATTGGAAGAACACTTCAGGTAAAAACATTGGAGACAACCCTAGAAGGGACTTTGGTGGCCGTTTTGGAAGAATCCATCGAGTTGGAATGGAAAGCGCGCGAGCCCAAACCGATTGGAAAAGGAAAAAGAACCGTAGAAAAAAAGGAACGCATCGCCTTCGATGCAATAGTAGAAGCAAAAGTGAAGCTAATTTTTTAAGTAAAAGGATGAAATGGAAAATATAGATTTAATAAATTCATTTTCAGAGTTCAAAGATGACAAAAGCATTGACAGAGTTACACTGATGTCAATACTTGAAGAAGTTTTTAGAGCGGCGTTGAAACGCAAGTTTGGATCGGATGAAAATTTTGACATCATTATCAACCCAGACAAGGGAGATCTCGAAATATGGAGAAATCGTGTTGTGGTTGCAGATGGGATGTCAGAGGATGACAACGAAGAAATCGAAATTTCAGAAGCCAGAAAAATAGAACCAGATTTCGAAATTGGAGAAGACGTATCCGAAGAGGTAAAGTTGTTTCAATTGGGAAGAAGAGCCATTTTAGCCTTGCGTCAGAACTTGATTTCAAAAATTTACGAGCACGACAGCACCAACATCTTCAAACAATTCAAAGAGCTGGAAGGAGATTTGTACGCTGCAGAAGTGCACCATATCAAACACAATGCAATCATTCTCTTGGACGACGAAGGAAACGAATTGGTTTTGCCCAAAAGTGAGCAGATCCGTTCTGACTTTTTCAGAAAAGGAGAGTCTGTAAGAGGTGTGATCAAGAGTGTAGAACTTCGCGGCAACAAGCCGGTCATTATTTTGTCTAGAACCGCACCAGGATTCTTAACCAAATTGTTTGAACAAGAAATCCCCGAAGTTTTTGACGGACTCATTACGATCGAAAAAGTAGCGAGAATCCCTGGAGAAAAAGCCAAAGTAGCCGTAGATTCTTACGACGACAGAATTGACCCTGTAGGGGCATGTGTCGGAATGAAAGGATCGCGGATTCACGGCATCGTCCGCGAACTGGGCAATGAAAACATCGACGTGATCAATTACACAAAAAACACACAGTTGTTTATCGCCAGAGCTTTGAGTCCTGCAAAAATTGTCTCCATGACCATTTTGGAAGAACCGACAGAGGAAAAGAAAGGACGCGTGGATGTCTTTTTAAAACCAGAAGAAGTTTCAAGAGCGATTGGTAGAGGAGGAGTCAACATCCGATTGGCAAGTGAATTGACAGGCTTTGAAATCGACGTACAACGAGAAGGAGTTGAAGACGAAGATGTAGAATTGGCAGAATTCTCCGATGAAATCGAAGAGTGGGTGATTGTAGAATTCCAAAAAATAGGGCTAGATACGGCTAGAAGCGTATTGGAGACAAGTGTTGAGGAATTGATCAAACGAACAGATTTAGAAGAAGAAACAATTCTTGACGTACAAAGAGTATTGAAAGAAGAATTTGAGGCATAAAATCCGCAAACAAATAAAAAAAGTTTAGACATAAGACATGGCTGAAAACAAAACAATACGACTCAACAAAGTTCTTAGAGAACTGAACATTTCATTGGACAGAGCTGTTGAGCACTTAACAAGCAAGGGCTTTGAAGTAGAGGCGCGTCCTACTACAAAAATTTCCAACGATGTCTACGAAGTCTTATTGGATGGTTTTCAGACGGATAAAAACAAGAGAGCAGCTTCCAAAGAAGTAGGGGAAGAAATCAAGAAAGAAAAGGAAGAACTTCGCTTGGCACAAGAAGCAGAGTTTGAACAAAAACGAAAAGAAGAGGAAACTCGTCGCGTCGTCGTTCGTGCAAAAGCCGAAAAACTGGAAGTCAAGACCGTTGGGAAAATTGATGTTGACGCGAGCACAGCAGCTCCTGAAAAAGCTCCTGTCGCTGACAAACCAAAAGCAAGTTCAGAAGCGAAGGTTCCCGATGTCAAAACTCCTGCAATCCCCAAAGCGCAAGCCAAGGCACCTGTTGCCCAAAAAGAAATTGACAAAGCCCAAACATTTCAAGAAGAAAAACCAGCACCTGCAAAAAAGAAAGTAGGAGAAAAAGAGGTCGCAGCCGAAGATGCAGAAAAGGTTGTCACACAATACAAAACATTGGACGGACCGAAATTGACAGGTACCGTGATTGACTTGAAGCAATTTGAGCGTCCTAAGAAAAAGAAAGAAGACCCCAAAACAGCGGCAAGCGCTGACAAAAAGAAACGAAAAAGAATCGTCAAGCCTGCAAGTCATACACAAAGACCTAGGCCGAATGGACCTGGAGGCGCAAGAACTCCTTTTAATAGAGGTCGAGGACGTGCAGCAACTCCGGTCAGTAAAGAAGAGCCTACAGAAGCAGAAGTACAAAAACAAGTACGTGAAACCTTGGAGCGTTTGCAAGGGAAATCGAGTAAAAACAAAGGGGCCAAATACCGTAGAGAGAAAAGAGATTTGCACCGTGAACAAACGGACAAAGATCTAGAGCAAGCAGCTGCAGAGAGCAAAATAATGAAAGTAACAGAGTTTGTTACTGTCGGTGAAGTCGCCACGATGATGGACGTCTCTCCTACACAAATCATTTCTGCCTGTATGTCTTTGGGAATGATGGTGACCATGAACCAACGTTTGGATGCTGAGACCTTGACCATCGTCGCAGACGAATTCAATTATTCTGTTGAGTTTATCGGTGCCGAAGTAGAAGAGTCCATCCAAGAAGAAGTGGATAGAGAAGAAGATTTGACACCGCGTGCACCGATCATTACTGTGATGGGACACGTAGATCACGGAAAAACATCCTTGTTGGATTACATCCGTAAAGCAAACGTAATCGCTGGAGAATCTGGAGGAATTACACAGCACATCGGAGCCTATTCTGTTGAATTGGCAGGTGGACAGCGCATCGCGTTTTTGGATACTCCAGGTCACGAGGCATTTACAGCCATGAGAGCACGTGGAGCCCAAGTAACGGATTTGGTCATCATTGTCATCGCAGCTGATGACGATGTGATGCCACAAACCAAAGAAGCCATCAGCCATGCACAGGCAGCTGGTGTTCCGATTGTTTTTGCCATCAACAAAATAGACAGACCAGCCGCAAATCCAGACAATGTAAAGCAACAATTGGCTTCTATGGACTTGTTGGTAGAAGACTGGGGAGGAAAAATCCAATCCCACGATATTTCTGCAAAGACAGGACAAGGAATCGACGAACTGCTTGAAAAAGTATTGTTGGAAGCGGAGATTTTAGATTTGAAAGCAAATTCCGATAAGAGAGCGTCCGGAACGGTGGTAGAAGCCCTTCTCGACAAAGGAAGAGGTTATGTTTCGACCATTATGGTACAAGCGGGATCGCTAAAAATTGGAGATTATGTATTGGCAGGTAGGCACAGTGGAAAAGTAAGAGCCATGTTTGACGAGAGAGGACAGAGCCTTAAAGTTGCAGGCCCTTCAACCCCTGTTTCATTGCTAGGATTGGACGGCGCACCTCAAGCAGGTGACAAGTTCAATGTCTTCGAAGACGAAAGAGAAGCCAAACAGATTGCGACCAAACGTTCTCAATTACAACGCGAACAGTCAGTAAGAACTCAGAAACACATTACCTTAGACGAGATTGGACGAAGAATTGCTTTGGGCGATTTCAAAGAATTGAACATCATTCTAAAAGGAGATGTAGACGGTTCTGTAGAAGCCTTGACAGATTCTTTCCAAAAACTATCTACGGAAGAAATACAAGTAAATATCATTCACAAAGCAGTAGGTGCCATTACCGAATCCGATGTCTTGTTGGCTTCGGCCTCTGACGCCATTGTGATTGGGTTCAACGTACGTCCTTCAGGAAGTGCCAGAACGATTGCAGATACAGAAGAAGTGGACATCCGTATGTACTCGATCATCTACGATGCCATCAATGACTTAAAAGACGCGATGGAAGGCATGTTGTCACCAGACATGAAAGAAGAAATTACGGGAACTGCGGAAATCAGAGAAGTCTACAAGATTTCAAAAGTTGGAAACATTGCCGGATCTATGGTCTTGACAGGGAAAGTCTTCCGAGACTCTCAACTGCGTGTCATCCGAGAAGGGATTGTCGTTCATACGGGAGAATTTGCCGCCTTGAAACGTTTCAAAGACGATGCAAAAGAAGTCGCCAAAGGATACGATTGTGGAATGCAAATCAAAGGCTATAATGACATCAAAGTGGGTGACGTTATCGAGACATTCCACGAAGTGGCAGTCAAGAA
>DLQL01000095.1:0-3945 GCA_002477565.1 Flavobacteriaceae bacterium UBA7433 | reverse complement strand
AAAAAAAACACAGGTCTGCAAAGCCTTGATTATGCCTGAGAAATCCGATGCTAGGCGCAAAAAATCAACCCTGATAATTTTAGTTACAATCGGCCTGCTTGCATTTAAAGGACCCTTGCTCCGGGGTATTTCTTTTTGATTCGGTTGAGAATTCGATCCGCTTGCAGACGGGTTTTAAAACTTTCGGTACGGATTTTCCATTCGGGCACTTGGTAAACCCGAAACACTTTCAATGTTGGAAAATCTTGATGGAATTTGTCCATTTTTGCCACAGCCGTTTTTTCATTCCCATTGTACAACTGAATGCAAAAGCCCTTTTTTTGGGTTTTGTTAAAACTTCTTTTTTTTAAAATCAGACTGTCAAGACTCGACAAAGCCTCGCTTTGGGCGTGTATACTTCCAAAAAAGAACAAGGCGAAAACCGCCATCCATACTTGCTTGTTTTTCATGAGAACAAAGATTTCCACAAAAATAAATGTTTGCTGCTTAGCAAAGGGTCGAAAATACTTATTTAGAACGAGTATAAATTATATTTTCCTTTTCTGATTTCATTTTCAATATTAGTATTATGTCTTATTTTTGCACAATATTTCGAGGGATTAAATTCTTTCTCCCACAAAGAGAAAAAATTGTTCCAAACAAGATAGAAAATTTATATTTTACAGTATGAAAAGTGTGCAAAAACACAGTCAAACATTGAGATTAGGAGTCTCTAGTCTTATTTTCTTTTTACTTATCACCTTCAATTTGTCTGCCCAAGGCGATGTCAAAGCTGGAAAAAGCTTGTTCAATGCGAACTGTGCTGCTTGTCACAAATTGGACAAAAAATTGGTTGGACCCGCTTTGGGAAAAATCTCAGAGCGAAGAGAGTTGCCATGGTTGAAAGCTTGGATTCGAAACAACAACGCCTTAAGAGCTTCGGGAGATGCCGATGCCATCGCTATTTACGAAGAGTACAACGGTGCTGCCATGAGTGCTTTTCCACAGCTTTCGGATGCAGACCTTGTCAATTTGATAGCATACATGGACGCGGACCCGGTCAAGAAAATGGGTGCTGCTGTGGCACAAGCCCCAGTAGAAGAAAAATCAGAAGCCTCAACAGATTGGATTTCTTACATCGTTACGTTGATCTTGTTGTGTATCATCCTTTGGATTTATTTCAAGAGTACCAACGGATTTTTAAAAATCGCAGCTACCATCTTTCTCTTGTTTTTGACAGCCTATGTCGTATTTTCAACTTTGTTGGGAGTAGGTGTTGACGAAGGTTACCAACCTGTTCAGCCCATTGCATTTTCACATAAAATTCACGCAGGAGACAACAAAATCGATTGCCAGTATTGCCATTCTTCCGCCAAGCATAGCAAGCATTCTGGAATCCCTTCTGTCAACGTCTGTATGAACTGTCACAAAAATATTGCAGAGGTTTCCGAAGAAACTGCGACACCAGAATACAGCAAGGCCTTTTACGACAACGAAATTCAAAAAATATACAAAGCAGCCGGTTGGGACGCTGAAAACCTAGAATACACAGGAGAGACAGAGCCGATCAAATGGGTGCGCATACACAACTTACCTGATTTCGCGTACTTCAACCACTCACAGCACGTAACCGTAGGAGGTGTCAAATGCCAAAAATGTCACGGACCTGTGGAGGAAATGCACGAAGTATACCAACACGCCCCTTTGACCATGGGCTGGTGCATCGATTGCCACAAAGAAACCAAAGTTAAAATGGACGGAAACGGTTACTACAAAAACATACACGAAGAATTGTCCAAAAAGTATGGTGTAGACAAAGTGACGGTCGCTCAAATGGGAGGGAAAGAATGTGGAAAATGCCACTACTAATCTGTAAATGAGCACCGAAGACAGCGCTCAAAGAAAATAAAAAACCAGCGTATTGGCTCCAGTTGTCAAAACAACAAGCCTTGCAAAAAAGAATACAAAAAAATAATAAAAGAATGCCAAGAGAATAAAAACCTGCTGAGGACCCCACTGCAAACAGCCAAATCAAACAGGTGATTTTTCTAACTTTCATTCTTCATTTTTAATTTAATCAAATAACATGGCATCTAACAAAAAATACTGGAAAAGTGTTGAAGAACTAAACGAAAACAGTTCGATTGTTGCTAAATTGGAAGAAAAAGAATTTGTAACAGACATTGCTACAGATGAATTTTTAGGAGATAAAGAGACCTTGGAAGATTCTTCCACCTCTCGACGTGACTTTTTAAAATACGTCGGTTTTTCTACAGCAGCGGTCTCTTTGGCAGCCTGTGAGGGGCCTGTCGTCAAATCGATTCCTTATGTAGTTCAGCCCGATGAAATCATTCCAGGTATTGCGAATTACTACGCAAGTACCATCGCAGATGGTTTTGACTTTGCCAATGTATTGGTCAAAACAAGAGAGGGAAGACCAATCTTGATCAAGCCCAACAAAGAAGCAAATGGTTCGACCAACGCCCGTGTACAAGCCTCTGTATTGTCTTTGTATGACAGTTTGCGTTTGAAAGGTCCCAAAGTCAATGCAAATGACACCTCATGGTCCGATGCAGACGCCCAAATAAAAGCAACGTTGACTGCGCTCAAAACAGCGGGAGAAAAAATTGTTCTTTTGACGGGTACTTTGGCCAGTCCTTCAACTGAAAAGCTAATTGCGGCCTTTGCCAAATCCTACGGAAACGTACAACACATCCAATACGACGCCATTTCTGAAACAGCTGCACTCGATGCTTTCGAGGCCGCTTATGGAAAAAGAGCCTTGCCAAACTACGATTTTTCTCAAGCGGAGACCATTGTTTCTATCGGAGCAGACTTCTTGGGTGATTGGCAAGGAGGAGGTTTTGACAAAAGCTATGCCGCAGGTAGAAAAGTATCGGAAGGAAAAATGTCACGACACATTCACATAGAGTCCAACATGTCTCTTACCGGAGCCAATGCAGACAAAAGAGTGGTCTTAAAACCTTCTGCTCAGCACTATGCGTTGATCAACTTGTACAATGCCGTTACGGGAGAGCGTTTGCCATCCAAAGCAACTGCCAAAGATGCCGACATCGCCAAAGCTGCGGTTCAGTTGAAAAAAGCAGGCTCCAAAGCAGTAGTTGTCACAGGAATTCAAGACAAGAATGCACAGTTGCTCGCACTGGCTTTGAACCAAAAATTAAAAAGTGAGGTTTTGGACACCAAAGCCGTCAAATACACACGACAAGGAAACGACGCAGCTGTTGCGGAATTGCTTGCGGAGATGAACGCCGGAAAAGTAGGCGCTCTGATCACATACAATACCAACCCAGTCTATACTTTGGCCAACAGCGCGGACTTTGTAGCGGGATTGAAAAAAGTAAAGCTTTCTGTTGCCTTTGCTTCCAGTGAAGACGAAACAGCGAGTGAAGCAAACTACGCATTGTCCACCCCTCACTACCTAGAATCTTGGGGAGATGTTCGCATTGCAGAAGGTAGCACGAGTTTGACACAGCCCACCATCAATCCTTTGTTTGACACCAAACAATTTCAAGACTGTTTGTTGTCTTGGACAGGAAATACGGCATCGTATTACGAATACCTAAGAGATTTTTGGAAAGCCAACGTACTCGGAGGAACCTCTTGGAACCAAGCCTTGCACGACGGGATCTTTGTAAAAAGCACTTCCAAAACCTTGAAATCCAAAAAAATCAATGTAGCTGCTGCTGCAGGCGCTCTAAAATCGGCTGTCAAAGAAGGAGATTTCGAATTGACTTTGTACAGTTCTACGGCACTTGGAGACGGCGCACAAGCCAACAACCCTTGGTTGCAGGAATTGCCCGATCCCATTACCAGAGCTTCTTGGGACAACTATTTGACCATTTCTCAAGCCGATGCAACCGCCCTGGAATTTTCAAATCCAGTAAAAGACAACGGAGCCATCGATGGAGATTATGCAAACATCACCGTTAACGGAGTTGTGCT
>DLQL01000033.1:6012-6347 GCA_002477565.1 Flavobacteriaceae bacterium UBA7433 | reverse complement strand
TATGGACGTATCTCCAAACCAGATTGCATCCATCTCAGCATCTTTGATTCCTTTCTTGGAACACGATGATGCCAACCGTGCTTTGATGGGGTCCAACATGATGCGTCAGGCTGTACCTTTGTTGCGACCAGAAGCTCCTATTGTTGGAACAGGATTGGAACGAAGAGTTGCCAAAGACTCTCGTATCTTGATCAACGCAGAAGGAAGCGGTGTTGTACAATATGTAGACGCGAACAAGATTACTATCAAATACGACAGAACTGACGAGGAAAGATTGGTTAGTTTTGATGTGGACGAGAAATCTTACGATCTGATCAAATTTAGAAAAACCAACC
>DLQL01000033.1:0-5929 GCA_002477565.1 Flavobacteriaceae bacterium UBA7433 | reverse complement strand
AGTAGCCTTTATGCCTTGGAAAGGGTACAATTTTGAGGATGCAATTGTTATTTCTGAAAAAGTAGTACGAGAAGATATTTTCACATCCATTCATATTGACGAGTATTCCTTAGACGTTAGAGATACCAAATTAGGAAACGAAGAGTTGACCAATGACATCCCGAACGTAAGTGAAGAAGCGACGAAAGACTTGGATGAGAATGGAATGATTCGAATTGGTGCCGAGGTGAAGCCCGGAGACATCTTGATTGGAAAAATCACGCCAAAAGGAGAATCTGATCCGACACCTGAAGAAAAATTGTTACGTGCCATCTTTGGTGACAAAGCCGGTGATGTCAAAGACGCTTCATTAAAAGCATCTCCATCATTGAGAGGAGTTGTCATCGACAAAAAATTGTTCCAAAGAGCAGTCAAAGACAAATCCAAAAGAACACGAGACAAAGAAGAAATCGCGACATTGGAAAACGATTTTGCAGTCAATTTTGAAAAACTAAAAGATCAATTTGTTGAAAAACTATTCAATTTGATCTCGGGAAAAACCTCTCAAGGTGTTCAAAATGATTTGGGTGAAGACGTCTTCCCGAAAGGAAAGAAATACACCCTTAAAATGCTAAACTCGGTTAGCGATTATACACACTTGACAAAAGGTTCTTGGACCACAGACGTTACTTTGAATGCCTTGATTGGAGAATTGATTCACAATTACAAGATCAAAGTAAGTGACTTGCAAGGATCTTTGCGCCGCAGCAAATTTACCGTTACAATTGGAGACGAATTGCCAGCAGGAATTTTAAAGCTTGCAAAAATTTACGTCGCCAAGAAACGAAAATTGAAAGTAGGTGATAAAATGGCAGGTCGTCATGGAAACAAAGGAATCGTAGCTCGTATTGTTAGAGCTGAAGACATGCCTTTCCTCGAAGATGGAACTCCTGTTGACATCGTGTTGAACCCACTAGGGGTGCCTTCGCGTATGAACATTGGTCAAATCTATGAAACCGTATTGGGATGGGCCGGTCAAAAGCTTGGTCAAACCTATGCGACCCCTATCTTTGATGGGGCCTCATTGGATCAAATCAATACCTACACGGACGAAGCAGGAGTGCCAAGATTTGGACACACCTATTTGTACGATGGAGGTACGGGAATGCGTTTTGATCAACCTGCAACAGTTGGAATCATTTACATGATCAAATTGGGTCATATGATTGAAGACAAAATGCACGCACGTTCGATCGGACCTTACTCATTGATTACGCAACAACCTCTTGGAGGAAAAGCGCAATTTGGAGGGCAACGTTTTGGAGAGATGGAAGTATGGGCATTAGAAGCCTATGGAGCCTCAAGTATTTTGAGAGAAATCTTGACCGTAAAATCAGATGATGTTATGGGTAGAGCCAAAACATACGAGGCAATCGTAAAAGGAGAGCAAATGCCAGAACCCGGTTTGCCAGAATCATTCAATGTTTTGATGCACGAACTGAAAGGTTTGGGCTTAGACGTTCGATTAGAAGACTAAAACAGGAGTCGGGAGGTACTTTTTGTACCTTCCGGTTTTACAAGTCTGCTTAAAATAAGCAGCTACAAAAAAAACATTTTAAATTCGAATCCATACATACCATGGCAAGAAAAGAAGATAAATACACTGTAAAAAAATTCAGTAAAATATCAATTGGTTTGGCCTCTCCTGAATCCATTTTGGATGTTTCCAGAGGAGAAGTTCTCAAACCAGAAACCATCAACTACCGTACACACAAACCCGAAAGAGACGGGTTGTTTTGCGAGCGTATTTTTGGTCCCATCAAGGACTTTGAATGTGCCTGTGGAAAATACAAAAGAATCCGTTACAAAGGAATCGTTTGTGACCGTTGTGGGGTTGAAGTAACTGAGAAAAAAGTTCGTAGAGATCGCGTCGGGCATATCAATTTGGTCGTGCCGATTGCACACATTTGGTATTTTAGATCCCTACCCAACAAAATGGGCTACCTTTTGGGACTTCCTTCCAAAAAGTTAGACATGATTATCTATTACGAAAGATACGTCGTCATTCAACCGGGTGTTGCCACTCAATTGGACGGAGCTCCCTTGCAAAAGATGGACTTCCTGACAGAGGAGGAATACTTGGACATCATGGAAACAGTCCCTCAAGAAAACAGGTATCTTGAAGACTCCGATCCAAACAAATTCATCGCCAAAATGGGTGCGGAATGTTTGATTGATTTGCTTGACCGCATCGATTTGGAAGCACTCTCTTACGAATTGAGACACAAAGCAAACACAGAAACTTCCAAACAACGTAAAACGGAAGCTTTGAAACGTTTGAATGTTGTAGAAGCCTTTAGAGATTCTACTAAAAACAGAGAAAACAATCCTGCTTGGATGATCATGAAAGCCATTCCGGTCATTCCACCAGAATTGCGTCCCTTGGTACCCCTAGACGGAGGTCGTTTTGCCACGTCTGATTTGAACGATCTGTACCGAAGAGTCATCATCCGAAACAACCGTTTGAAGCGTTTGATGGAAATTCAAGCACCAGAGGTTATTTTGCGTAATGAAAAGAGAATGTTGCAAGAATCTGTAGATTCTTTGTTCGACAACACACGCAAAGCATCTGCGGTAAAAACCGAATCCAACAGACCTTTGAAATCCCTGTCGGATTCCTTAAAAGGAAAACAAGGACGTTTCCGTCAAAACTTATTGGGGAAACGTGTCGATTACTCTGCACGTTCTGTCATTGTCGTTGGACCTGAAATGAAACTTTCTGAATGTGGTTTGCCAAAAGACATGGCTGCAGAATTGTACAAGCCTTTTGTCATCCGAAAATTGATAGAGAGAGGAATTGTAAAAACAGTTAAATCTGCAAAGAAAATAATAGACAAAAAAGAGCCAGTCGTATGGGACATCCTTGAAAATGTATTGAAAGGTCACCCGGTATTGTTAAACCGTGCGCCTACTTTGCACCGTTTGGGAATCCAAGCTTTTCAACCCAAATTGATCGAAGGAAAAGCCATTCAATTGCACCCATTGGTGTGTACGGCCTTTAACGCCGATTTTGATGGGGATCAAATGGCCGTTCACTTGCCATTAGGACCAGAAGCTATTTTGGAAGCTCAAATGCTGTTGTTGGCATCTCACAATATTTTGAATCCTGCTAATGGGGCACCTGTTACCGTTCCTTCACAGGATATGGTACTCGGATTGTACTACATGACCAAGGAACGTATTTCTACACCTGAAGTCAAAGTCAAAGGTGAAGGACTGACCTTCTATTCTCCAGAAGAATTGACCATTGCTTACAACGAACAAGCAGTAGATTTGAATGCGGGAATCAAAGTACGAACACAAGACATTGATGCAGAAGGAAACCCAGTCACAAGAATCATCAAAACTACCGTAGGTAGAGTCTTGATCAACGAGGTTGTTCCTGCCAAAGCTGGATACATCAACGAAGTATTGACCAAGAAAAACTTGCGTGGAATTATCGGTGCGATTTTAAAAGCAACCGACATTCCAACAACTGGAAAATTCTTAGACGACATCAAAACCATGGGATTCAAATTTGCATTCCAAGGCGGCTTGTCATTTAGTTTGGGAGATATCATCATCCCTGCTGAAAAAACCACAATGATTGAAGAAGCAAACTCAGAAGTAGACGTCATTATGGCCAACTACAACATGGGAATGCTGACCAACAAAGAACGGTACAACCAAGTGATTGATATCTGGGGATCTACGAACAACCGCTTGACAGAACTTTCTATGAAACGTTTGCGTGAAGACCAACAAGGATTCAACTCCGTATACATGATGTTGGATTCTGGAGCAAGGGGATCTAAAGAACAAATTCGACAGTTGACTGGGATGCGTGGATTGATGGCAAAGCCTAAAAAATCGACTGCCAGTGGAGGAGAAATTATTGAAAATCCAATTCTTTCCAACTTTAAGGAAGGACTTTCAATTTTGGAATACTTTATCTCTACCCACGGTGCTCGTAAGGGACTTGCGGATACCGCTTTGAAAACAGCAGATGCTGGATACCTGACACGTCGATTGGTAGATGTCTCTCAAGACGTCATCGTCAACGAGGTAGATTGTGGAACTTTGAGAGGACTGGAAGTCACACCTTTGAAGAAAAACGACGAAATCGTCGAATCTTTGCAAGAGCGAATTGTTGGACGTTTTACCTTACACGACGTCTACCACCCAGTCACCAAAGAAGTCATCTTAGGAGCGACGCAATTGATCACTGATGAACTGGCACAACAAATACAAGAAGCAGGAGTCGATATGGTAGAAGTACGTTCTCCATTGACCTGTGAGGCCACCACTGGAATCTGTGCGAGTTGTTATGGACAAAGTTTGTCCACACGCTCCATGGTTCAAAGAGGAGAGTCTGTGGGCGTCATTGCAGCACAATCCATTGGGGAACCTGGAACACAGTTGACATTGAGAACTTTCCACGTTGGTGGGGTTGCAGGGAACATTTCTGAAGACAACAAATTGATTGCCAAATTCAATGGTAAAATTGAAATCGAGGACTTGAATACGGTTGCAGGTTTGGATCCGCAAGGAAACAAAGTGGACATCGTTATTTCCAGAACTTCTGAAATCAAAATCATCGACGAGGTAACCGGTTTGGTGTTGAGTTCAAACAACATTCCTTACGGATCTCACGTTTTTGTAAAAGGAAACAAAAAGATCAAAAAAGGAGCTGTCGTTTGTCAATGGGATGCCTTTAATGGGGTCATCGTTTCTGAATTTGGAGGAAAAATCGTTTTTGACAATGTTGAAAAAGGAGTCAACTTCCAAGTAGAAATCGACGAACAAACAGGATTCCAAGAAAAAGTAATTACCGAATCTAAAAATAAAAAAATCATACCTGCCTTGATCATTCAAGACGAAAATGGCGAAGCTTTGCGTTCGTACAGCTTGCCGTTGGGTTCTCATCTGATGATTGACGATGGCGAAACCATCGAATCGGGAAAAGTTTTGGTAAAAATCCCGCGTAAGTCTGGAAAAGCAGGGGATATTACAGGAGGTCTGCCACGTGTGACAGAATTGTTTGAAGCCCGTAACCCTTCCAATCCTGCCGTAGTTGCGGAAACAGACGGGGTGGTTTCTTTAGGGAAAATCAAACGTGGAAACCGTGAAATCATCGTAGAGTCTAAATTCGGAGATATCAAAAAGTACTTGGTAAAACTTTCCAACCAAATTTTGGTACAGGAAAATGACTTTATCAAAGCTGGGATGCCTTTGTCTGACGGAGCGATTACGCCAAACGATATTTTGAAAATTCAGGGGCCCTCAAAAGTACAAGAGTACTTGGTCAACGAAATTCAAGAAGTATACCGTTTGCAAGGCGTAAAAATCAATGACAAACACTTTGAAGTTGTCGTCCGCCAAATGATGCGAAAAGTACGTATCATCGATTCAGGAGATACCTTATTCTTAGAAAATGCATTGGTTCATAAAAATGATTTCATCAAACAAAACGATGCCATTTATGGAATGAAAGTTGTCGATGAAGCAGGAGATTCCGAAAACTTAAAAGCAGGTCAAATAATCACTTCTCGCAAATTGAGAGATGAAAACTCTCTTTTGAAAAGAGAAGACAAAGCATTGGTCGTCGCAAGAGATGCGAAGCCAGCGACTGCTGAACAAGTATTGCAAGGGATCACCAGAGCTTCCCTACAGACCAAATCATTTATCTCTGCGGCTTCCTTCCAGGAAACAACCAAAGTCTTAAACGAAGCGGCTGTAAGTGGTAAAGTAGATACTCTAGAAGGATTGAAAGAAAATGTAATTGTTGGAAAGCGAATCCCTGCAGGAACAGGAATGCGCTCGTACAACAAGGTCATTGTCGGTCCAAAAGACGAAATGGAAGAAAACATGTAATTCTTGTCGAAAGACAACATGCATTGGAATACAAATC
>DLQL01000055.1 GCA_002477565.1 Flavobacteriaceae bacterium UBA7433 | reverse complement strand
ACACCGAAACTCTTAAAATCTTTTGAAACCGGAGTCAAATACCAAATGTACCACGCTCTTTTGTTGTTGTACATGGGAAAAAATTTCGATTACGACAGTCCCTATGAAACCTATGCAAGTCAAGGCATTGTTTTGGGAACCTTTTTATTTTCGTTTAGCATCTATGGACTTGTCCTTTCTGCTACAAAGCAGCGTACAATAAAAATATTAGGTCCAATCACACCGATTGGAGGGTTGTTTCTGCTCGCCGGCTGGTCTTTGATGGGCTGGCATTACCTCAGCACATAAACAAAAAAAAGCCGTGAAGTACAAACAACACGGCTGGACTTTCTGTTCTTTATTTTATCATACGTTGAATCTAAAATTCATGATGTCCCCATCTTGAACGATGTATTCCTTTCCTTCCACACCTAATTTTCCAGCTTCTTTGATCTTTACCTCAGTTCCGTAATGTACGTAGTCTTCGTATTTGATGACCTCTGCTCGGATAAAGCCTTTTTCAAAATCTGTATGAATGACACCTGCTGCCTCTGGGGCTGTTGCGCCAATAGGAATGGTCCAAGCTCTTACTTCTTTGACACCCACCGTAAAATAGGTTTGCAAATTCAGTAATTTATAGGCCGCTCGAATCAATTTGGCAGCACCTGCCTCATCCAATCCAATGTCTTCTAAAAATATTTGGCGCTCTTCAAAGTCGTCCAATTCAGCGATGTCCGCTTCTGTACCGACAGCCAGTACGATGACCTCTGCCCCTTCCTCTTTTACCGCTTCTTTGACACGTGTGACATAGTCATTCCCAGATACGGCAGCACTTTCGTCTACATTGCAGACGTACAACACCGGTTTGGCAGTGATGAACTGTAAGGAAGCAATAATGGAAGTTTCTTTTTCTGAAAAATCAATGGTTCGAACAGACTTTCCTTCCAACAAAACCGCTTGAGTTTTTAACAAAACATCCAATTCAGCTTGCGCTTCTTTGTTGCCTGTTTTGGCATTTCTTTTGACGCGCTCCAAGCGTTTTTCTGCGGTTTCCAAATCTTTTAATTGCAATTCGATGTCAATGGTTTCCTTGTCTCTGATCGGGTTTATGGATGCATCAACATGAATGATATTGTCGTTGTCAAAGCAACGCAAGACATGAATGATGGCATCGGTTTCTCTGATGTTTCCCAAAAACTGATTTCCCAATCCTTCCCCCTTGCTGGCCCCCTTCACAAGTCCAGCGATATCGACAATTTCTACAGTTGCAGGCTGAACGCGTTCTGGACTGACCATGCCCTCCAAAATTGCAATACGTGCATCTGGAACATTGACTACGCCAATATTGGGTTCAATGGTACAAAACGGAAAATTGGCACTTTGTGCCTTTGCATTGGACAAACAGTTGAACAAAGTTGATTTTCCTACATTTGGCAATCCTACGATTCCTGCTTTCATAAATATCTATTGAAAATTTGTGTGCAAAGATAGTGTTTCTCTCTAAAAAAAAACGACATGTATTGCTTGGAAATTGACGTTTCTTAAAACTAGTTTCTCACTGCAGTCCCTTGGAAAACAGCTCTGGATATCAAAAACAAAAAAACACCCAACTCTTTGCGGAGATGGGTGCTGCTTGGTTTTTGTCTAAAAAACTTAATCTTTGTGAAGAAAAGCTTGTTTTGCCAAGAGTTCCTCTTCGGTTTCAACGACATCTTCGTCAGGAACACAACAGTCTACCGGACATACTGCCGCACACTGAGGTTCGTCGTGAAAGCCTTTGCACTCAGTACATTTGTTGGGCACGATAAAATACACTTCATCATCAACTGCTTCTTGATCACTTTCTGCATCAACTTTCTCACCATTGGGAAGCACGACGTTTCCAGTAAGGGAAGTTCCATCTGAATAGCGCCAATCCTCAGCGCCTTCATAAATTGCATTGTTTGGACATTCCGGCTCACAAGCGCCACAATTGATACATTCGTCTGTTATTATTATTGCCATTGTTGGTTGCTATTAGATTCTGTGGTACAAAAATAAACAAAAGATCCAAGTCCTTTGCACATTTTAGCAGTGATTTTTTAAATAATTTTGGTTGTACCTGAGGAAAAAAAAGAGCGCTCTAAGAAAATAATCAAAGCGCCACAGTTTGGAAAAGACCTGAATTCAAAGCTCGCAAGGACTTTATCTTATCGTCGGTATTGACAACTAAAGAAACGTTGTAATTGCTTCCTCCATAAGAAATCATTCGCAAGGGAATGTTTTGCAGGCTGTTAAAAATAGCAGCATTGGCAGCGTTGTCTTTGTTGGAAAAATTCCCTGCCAGGCAAATGATTGTCAAATCTGTATCTACCTTGACACTTCCAAAAGCATCCAACTCATTGACGATGGCATCCAATGAAGAGGTGTCGTCAATGGTCAAGGAAACCGCTACTTCCGATGTAGTGATAGTGTCAATAGCTGTTTTGTATTTTTCAAAAACTTCAAAGATATTTTTTAAAAACCCGTAAGCCATCAGCATTCGAAAAGACTTGATTCGGATGGCGGTAATGCCATCTTTGGCCGCAATTGCTCTGACACGATTGGGCACTTCGCAGTTTCGAATGATTGTTCCTGGTGAGGTTGGATCAAACGTGTTTTTCAACAATACAGGCACGTTTTTTTCACGTGCCGGAATGACACTTTGTGGATGAAGGATTTTGGCACCGAAGTAAGCCAACTCTGCCGCTTCGTCAAAAGAAATTTCTTCCAATGAAAAGGTGTTGTCGACAAAACGAGGATCGTTGTTGTGCATCCCGTCGATGTCAGTCCATATTTGAATTTCTTCCGCCTGAATGGCTGCTCCGATCAAAGAAGCGGAATAATCACTCCCGCCGCGTTTTAAATTATCGATATCACCTTCTGGATTCAAACAAATATACCCTTGAGTGATGTATAATTCTGTTTGAGGGTTTGCATCCAAAATGGCTCCCAAAGCACTGGTTAAATAGTCCGAATCTGGCTCTCCCGCTTCGTCAATTCGCATAAAGTCGAAAGCGGACAAATAACTCGCCGCTACTGACGCTTCATCCATGTAGAGGGAAAACAAATTGGTCGACAAGATCTCCCCTTGTGCTACAATAATTTTTTCTGTTTCTGACAAAACTGTCACAGCAGCTTCGTGTATGTAAGAACTGATAAAATCAAAACGTTCTTCAATAAAAGCAGCTGCCTTTTTATGGTATTGAGGACT
>DLQL01000052.1:6532-7177 GCA_002477565.1 Flavobacteriaceae bacterium UBA7433 | reverse complement strand
TGCTCCTCAAACACATTAGGATCCTCTGATGTTCCAATATTCTTGTAATACCGAACCGTTCCCTCTTGGTTTCCTACAAAGAGATCCATATCTCCGTCGGCATCAATGTCAACTGATTTGGAAGTCAATCCCGCATTGAGTACAATTCCAGACAACGGATTGTCAGCACCTGTTCGCTTCGCAAACGAAATGTCTTGCGCCTGAGTCATCCAATTTACTGCTAAAAAAAACAGCAGTACAAAACAGCATCTTAGCTGAATAGATTTTGTGCTTTTTTGGGGTAACTTTATGTACATTTTCTATGCTTGTAATAAATTCAAATTTCTATAACTGTCTTGAACAGAAGGTTTTCATTGGAAAAAGTAAAAATCCCAATGTGGCACAAGATAAGAAAAGCTATTCTAAAATCGACAAACCTTTGCATATATACAACCGTTTTGGTTCGTCCAAAATTCAATCTTTCAAATGTTCTATGTACGTGTCCAAATCTTTGTCTCCTCTCCCTGAGAGGTTCACTACAATCACCTGACCGGGTTGGATGTTCATTTTATCCAATGCTGCCAGCGCATGCGCTGTCTCCAAAGCAGGAATGATCCCTTCTGTTTTTGACAAATCAAACCCTGCATCCAAAGCTTCCTGATCGGT
>DLQL01000052.1:0-6473 GCA_002477565.1 Flavobacteriaceae bacterium UBA7433 | reverse complement strand
AATGGTCTTGCTTCCGTGAATGACCCCGACCTCTCCTAACTGAGAAGTCGCCGCACTTTCACCGCTATGAACTCCCAATCCCGCTGCTTCTACAGCGACCAAGTCCACCTCTTTGTCATCTAAATAATGATAAAACGCTCCAGCGGCATTGCTGCCTCCTCCTACACAAGCAACCACTGCATCTGGATACTCACTTCCTGTGTGCTCCAAAAGTTGCGCCTTTATTTCTTCACTGATAATGGCTTGAAGGCGGGCAACCATATCTGGATACGGATGGGGACCGACCACAGATCCGATCAAATAATAAGTCTCTTCTGGGTTTCCTATCCAATCGCGAATCGCTTCGTTGGTTGCATCTTTGAGGGTTCTACTTCCACTTTTAGCAGGCATGACCGTCGCGCCCAACATTTTCATACGAGCCACATTGGGAGCCTGGCGCTTGATATCTACTTCTCCCATAAAAACAATGCACTCCAAATTCATCAAAGCACAAACCGTCGCAGTAGCAACACCGTGTTGTCCAGCCCCTGTCTCTGCTATGATGCGTTTCTTACCCAAATGCTTGGCAAGCAAAATCTGCCCAATGGTATTGTTTATTTTGTGCGCACCTGTGTGGCACAAATCTTCTCGCTTCAAGTAGATAGAAGCTTGGAATTTCTCAGACAAATGTTTGGCCAAATAAAGTGGTGTAGGCCGTCCGACATATTCGTCCAACAGGTACTTGTATTCTTTTTGAAAAGCGTCGGAATAGATAATCTGCAGGTAATTATCCTCCAGCTCTTTGACATTGGGATGCAACAATTCTGGAATAAAAGCCCCTCCGAATTGTCCGTAATACCCTTCTTTTGTAGGTTGAAATTTTGTTTCCATAGTGGGTGTTTTTGATTGTGAACTTAGGCCACAACTCATTTTATTATTTTTACGAATTCACTTAATTTTTTGACATCCTTCAATGCCGGTGCTATTTCAAATTTGCTATTGACATCCACGGCGTAAATGGGCAAATCTGTCTTTAGAAGCTCTTTCAAAGCTGCGTGTTCCTCCAATCCAATACCTCCACTCAAAATAAAAGGGGTTTTGGACGGATAGCCTTTCAATACGGTCCAATCGAATGTGGTTCCATTGCCTCCGGGATGATTTCCTTTGGTGTCGAACAGAAAATAATCTACGGCCTTTTCGTATGGCTGCAAAAGAGAAAAATCAAAATCGGATTTTACCGAAAAAACTTTGAAAACCTCAACACCCAAAGATTTGACACGCTCGCAAAACAGCGGACTTTCTTTTCCGTGCAACTGCACCGCTTGAAAGTCAAATTCCCTTACTTTGTCTCGAACAAACTCAAAAGAGGCATCTACAAAAACGGCTGTTTTTTTGATACTTGCATCCAGCGACGGAAGCACACCTGAAAAATTTCTCGAGGATTTTTCATAGAAAATAAAACCCAAATAATCTGGCTGCAATGCTGCAACCTCCAAAATATTTTTTGAAGAGCCCATGCCACAAACTTTTAATTTGAATTTTTGTTTCATTTCTATTTATTTTGAGCGGTTCCTCTTTGAGCCACTAACGTATTTGATCGATGAATTGGCGACAAGCACGTCCAGGATTGTCTGTTTTCATAAAATTTTCTCCAATTAAAAACCCCTGGAAGCCATATTCTTTTAAGCCCGAGATGATTCTTGGATTGCTGATACCACTTTCCGAAACTTTGACACAACTATCTGGTATTTGAGCTGCCAAGGCAATGGAATGTTCCAAGTCGACTTCAAAGGTTTTCAAATTTCGGTTGTTGATGCCGATGATCTTTCCGTCTAAGTCTGAAATCTTATCCAATTCCTCCTGACTGTGAACTTCGTACAAAACACTCAAACCCAATTCCGTGGCGAGTTTTCCATAGTTTTTTAATTCTTCCTTTGTCAAGCATGCTGCAATCAGCAAAACTGCGTCGGATCCAATGGCTTTGGCTTCCACAATCTGAAACGCATCCACCACAAAATCTTTGCGCAAGATAGGACGCACCGAATTCAATGTTCTGGCCGTCATCAAATCCACCATGGTACCACCAAAATAACGGGTATCTGTGAGGATAGACTGCGCAGCAACATTGGCATTTAAATAGCCCTCGGTGACCTCTTGAATCGTCGAAGTCGCATTGATGATGCCTTTGGAAGGCGATTGTCTTTTGAATTCTGCAATGATGCCTGTAGAACCCTTTTCAACCAAGGCTTCTTTAAGTGAAAGTGGTGTTCTTTTAAAAGCAGGGCTTTTGACCAACTTCTCCAAAGATACTTCCGCCTTGATTTTGGCAATCTCTTGTTTTTTAAAAGCGACTATTTGTTCTAGTATATTCATTTTTTATAACTCTAGTTCTCTGTATAAAAATTATTTTTCTCTTTTTATCTCAAGGTTTAGTTGCCCAACAGGAGCTCCAAACTTTTTTGAGCTTTCAAGCCCAACAAAGCATCTTTTGCTTCTTGATATGCAGTTTCAAAACTTTTGGTAGCGTCCAATATTTTCAAGGCAAAAGCCGCATTCGTCAACACCACATTGTTTTGAGCTTCTGTCCCTTTGCCTTCGAGGATACGCTTGAAAATCAGTGCTGCTTCGGGAACCGAATTTCCACCAAAAATGGCTGAAGGGTCCAAGGTTTGCAATCCAAGATCGGAAGGATGCACAGTTTGTTCTGCTTGTTTCGTAAACAATTTAAAAGGACCTGTCAAAGAGATTTCATCGTAACCGTCCAAAGCGTACAAAACGCCATAATTCAAGGCCGTTTTTTGCAACAGGTAATTGTAGGTTCTGGCAACTTCCAAATTGTATACGCCGACCAATTGATTTTGAGGCTGGCTGGGATTTACCAAAGGACCCAACATGTTGAAAAATGTTTTCATTCCCAGTGACTTTCGAACCGGCCCCACCGCTTTCATGGCAGGATGAAAAAGGGGTGCGTGTAAAAAACAGATATTGGCCTTGTCCAATTGAGCTTTCAACACCGCTTCTTCATTGGTAAATTGATAGCCCAAATACTCCAGCATGTTCGAAGATCCAGAGGCCGAAGACACACTGTAATTTCCGTGTTTGGCCACTTTGTTTCCGGTTCCTGCCACGACAAAGGAGGTCAGGGTAGAAATGTTAAATGTGTTCTTTTCGTCACCTCCAGTTCCACACAAATCGATGGTGTTGAAATCGGACAAATCTATTTTTACTGCCAATTCCAGCAAGGCATCTCGAAATCCTGACAACTCGGCGACGGTGACGGGACGCATTCTAAATACCGTTAGAAAAGAAGCCAAATGCGCATCGTTGTAGCGCTCCGCAGCAATGTCTAGCAAAACCTGCTTTGCCGCTTCTCGGCTCAAAGTTTCGTGGGCAAAAAGGCTGTTTAGTATTTTTTTCATTCGGATTTTTTTATAAAATTATAAAACAACGGGGTTTGGATTGGTATCAGGCCTGTAAATTGTCAATAAAATTGCGGACCATTTGTTCTCCCAAAGGCGTCAAAATAGATTCTGGATGAAACTGCACGGCACTGACGTTGTAATTTTTGTGTTCCAAAGCCATGATGCCTCCTTCTTCGTCGCGGGCTGTGATTTTCAACATTTCTGGAAAATCTTCTTCTGCAGCAATCCATGAATGGTAACGTGCCGCTTCAAACTTTAGGGGCATGCCTCGAAAAAGCAACGCTTCTTTGTCCACTACCTCCATCGTCGTAGCCACACCGTGGTATACCTGATCCATATTCACAATGGTTCCTCCAAACACCTCTGTTATGGCTTGCAAACCCAAACAAACCGCAAAAATAGGAATGGTGGGTGCATAGGTGTGAATGACTTCTTTTAAGATGCCCGCTTCGTCCGGGATACCAGGTCCTGGAGATAGCATGATAACGTCATAGGCACCTACCTCCGCGAGTGAAATTTGATCGTTTCGATATACATCGGGAAAATTCCCTGTAATCTCCTCCACCATGTGTACGAGGTTGTAGGTAAAAGAATCGTAGTTGTCTAATATCAATATCTTCATTGTAGTTCTTATTGTGGGTCTGTTCTTGTATCTCCTTATATCTTTTCTGCCAAAACCAAGGCTTTTTTCAAGGCTGCCAATTTGTTGTTTACCTCTTGCAATTCTTTTTCTTCTTCCGAATCAATGACGATTCCCGCACCCGCCTGAGAATACAAAACATTGTTTTTACTCACAAAAGAACGAATGGCAATCGCCAAGTTCACGGAGCCGTCCAAACCTAGCACCCCAACAGCTCCTCCATAAAATCCACGCGATTGGTTTTCGTAGGTATCGATCAATTGCATGGCTTTGTATTTGGGCGCACCGCTCAAAGTCCCTGCAGGAAAAGTATCCCCGACGATTTCAATCGGGTTGCCTTTGATCGCACCTTGAACTGTAGACACCAAATGAATGACATGACTGAAGTATTGCACTTCTTTAAAGACCTCAACGGTCACTTGGTCTGCGTGTTTGCTCAAGTCGTTCCGAGCCAAATCGACCAACATGACATGTTCAGCATTTTCCTTTTTGTCTTCAGACAGTTTTTTGCCCAACTTCAAGTCCTCTGCCATGTCTCCCGTCCGGCGAAAGGTGCCTGCTATGGGATTGATGATGGCCTTTCCTTTGCCCACTTTGATTTGTGCTTCTGGTGAAGAGCCCATCAATTTAAAACTTCCGTAGTCAAAATAAAATAAATACGGCGATGGATTGATGGATCGCAAGGCACGGTACACATTGAATTCGTCCCCTTTAAAGGACTGCTGGAATTGTCTTGAAAGGACAATCTGAAAAACGTCACCGCGTTTGCAATGCGCTTTCCCTTTGCTCACGTATTCTTTGAATTCTTCGTCGGTACAATTGGAGGTCTCTGCACCTTCAAAGGAGAAGTCCTGGGTATGGTAAGCTTTGGAGTTCAAAACTGTTTCAATTTCTGACAAACGAGCGGTTTCGTTTTCCTCCAAATTTTCAATCAAAATCAACTCGTCGTTAAAATGGTTGATCGCGATGACAAATCTAAAAAAACTGTACTGAAGCAACGGAATGGCAGAAGGAGCTGCTTTGGCTTTTAATTCGATGTTTTCAAAATACTGCACACCGTCGTAAGTTGTATAGCCATACAAACCATTGAATCCTTTGATCGAGGGGTCACAATCCAAATCTATGGCTCCTGTGTATCGGTCAAACAATTGATAAAAATTGTTGTTTTCCAAGGGCTGACTTTCCAAAACGCTTCCTTTGTAAGACAGTGACAATTGGTGCTGTTCTGCTTTGATGTCTACAACGGGCTCGATGCACAAAAACGAAAAACTCTCTTCTTTGCTGTGGTAATCAGAGCTTTCCAACAACAAGGTGTTGGCGTATTTGTCTCTAAATTTCAAATACAGACCAACCGGAGTCATGGTGTCGGAGATCCGTTTCTTTGTAATTGATTTGAATTTTATGGCTTTCATTTTTTCTAAAATGGGTTGGTACTTGGATTAAAAAAAGGCTTATCGTGAGATAAGCCTTTTTTATTTATATGTTGCATACAAAAACAGGAAGTCTTCTCACTTAGGAATTAAGAGAGTTCCACCACCAACTATTTTTTGTATTGCTATTCATTGTTTCTAGATTCTGTTACAAAAATAAGGGTAGATTTTTGATTGAACAAATTTTTTGCGCGATTTTATTTTTACAAATTCCTAGAATTCGTGGTTGTCTTTTTTTAAAACTTCAAAAAAACGTCGCTTATTCATATATAGAAAACCCAATCGAAGAGCCTATTTTACAACACGTACATTCATTTCTTCTACTTTTTTATCGGACAGTGGTGATGGACTTCCGAATAACAGATCCTCACTAGAGCCTGTTTTTGGAAAGGCCATCACCTCTCGGATGGACGCCTTTTTTTCTAAAATCATCATCAAACGGTCAACACCCCAAGCGATGCCTCCATGTGGGGGTGCTCCGTATTGGAAGGCCTTGTACATCGTACCCACACTTTTGAACATTTCTTCTTTGTCATACCCCATATTCTTATAGGTAGCTTCCAAGATTTCTGGTTTGTGTGCACGTACAGATCCGCCACCAATTTCATAACCGTTTAAGATCAAATCGTATTGCTGTGCGATAATGCTCCCTATTTCTTCCTCGTTTCCTTGCATATGCTTTTCCAAGTCGTACAAAGCGGGCATGGAAAATGGATTGTGGGTAAAGGTCCAACGGCCTTCCGCTGTTTTTTCGAACATCGGGAAATCAACCACCCATGCAGGGCGCAACTCTTTGGGATGGATCAAGCGCAACAGGGCACCCAACTCTTGGCGAACGGCATCCAATGCTTTGTTTGCGGTCGCAGCATCTGCCGCCGAAAAGAAAACAATGTCTCCTACTTTCGCGTCAGTTGTGGAGATAATTCCTGCTGCGATGTCTTCGCCCAAGAATTTGATGATGGGCGACTGCAAATCGTTTTCATTGACAATGATATATGCCAA
>DLQL01000056.1:1510-5429 GCA_002477565.1 Flavobacteriaceae bacterium UBA7433 | reverse complement strand
GATGGTGGAAAAGCCTACGGAACCTCTGAAGTGGGTGACTGGTTGGTCAAGAACATCTAAGCGAAGAACACAACAAAAAAAGCGCTCTCAAAGAGCGCTTTTTTTTTGAAAACAAATCAGTGACCGACAGCTATTTCCCGTGGATGTTCTCTTCAAAAAATAGTAGTATTTTAGCCAAAAACTCCCTTTATGTTACGATTGGAATTGCCGACAGACCCCAGGTGGGTAAACATAGTAGCGAAAAACATCGATGAGATTTTGACGGACCACGCTTGGTGCGAACAAAAAGCAGCTACAAATGCCATCACGCTCATCACCTTCAACCCCAACCTTTCCGATTTGGTCACAGACATGCTTGGCTTGGCCAAAGAAGAATTGGAACATTTTGATCGGGTCCACGAGTTGATTAAAAAGCGCGGGGGTGTTCTGGGAAGGGAACGCAAAGACCCGTATGTAAACGACCTGTTTCAATTTTTAAAAAAAGGAGGCAGTCGCCAAGAAGCTTTGGTCGATCGCTTGCTTTTTTCAGCCTTGATTGAAGCGCGCAGCTGCGAACGCTTTCGTGTGCTCTCAGAAAACTTAAAAGATCCTGAACTCGCTCAGTTTTACAGAGAGTTGATGGAGAGTGAGGCCGGACATTACACCCTTTTTATCGGCCATGCTCGAAACTATGGAGGGCGCGAACAAGCAGACAAACGATGGCGAGAGTGGTTGGATTACGAAGAAACCGTAATCAAAAACTACGGAAATAAGCAAAGCATTCACGGATAGTTTTTGCCCATCAAAAAAGCCCTACAACAACTGTTGTAGGGCTTTTTTTATGTTTTCAATCGGTTCTTATTTGGCGTCCAAGAGCTCAAAAAATTGATCCAATTTTGGCATGATGATGATTTTTGTTCTTCTGTTTTTCGCCATGTTCTCTGGACTGTCATTTTCCACCAAGGGTTGGTAGCTACTTCTCCCTGATGCGATCAGCCTAGCTGGAGTCACTTCAAAGTCATTTTGTAAGATGCGAACAATGGAAGTTGCGCGTTTGACAGACAAATCCCAGTTGTCGTCCAACACATCAGTCTTGATGGTTTTGGAATCGGTGTGTCCTTCTACGATAACATCCATTTCAGGTTGTGCATTGACCACCTCTGCTACTTTTTTCAAGATGCTGTTCGCTCTGCTTGAAACTTGGTAGGAACCACTTTTAAACAACAATTTGTCTGCGATGGAAATGTAAACAACGGTTTTTTCAATGTTCACTTGAATGTCATCGTCGTTCAATCCATTGTTTAGGACTTTCTTCAAATTGAAGGCCACTGCCAAGTTGATCGAATCTCTTTGAGAATTGACCTCCTGAATGTGTTGGATGTAAGCATCTTTTTTGCTCAACTGATTCAACGTCTCTTTGACATTTTCTGAGGCTGATTTGGAGAGAATGGTCAGGTTGTCCACAAATTCCAAGGCCTTTTCATTTCCTTTCATCAAATAGTCAATCTTGTCTTTCAAAGAAGCCACTTTGCTTTGTTCCTTGTCGAGATCCCCTTTGGTGTCAGACAGTGATTTTTTGGTGTTCTCCAAAACTTCTTTGGTGCCCAAATGCTCGTTTTGTAACTCCGTAAATTGTTTCTTAGAAACACAAGAGGAAAGCAAGAGCATTCCTACAGAAAATAATGCAATTAGTTTTTTCATAACGTTCTTAATATAATTAGTTTTACAAATATATAAATTAACACCTACATTTTGTCGAAAAACACCTCGTTCTTCATTACTTTTAAATTTCTAGAGAAGATTCAAATGAATTTGTGGTTCTTTTTTTTCGGACTCCTTTTTTTTGCCTCGTGTAAAAAACCACTGCCTGCCTCCAAACATTTGGAAGGAGTTGTTTTTGGAACCACCTTTCACATCAGTTATACAGATGCCTCACCACGAAATTTTGAACAACCGATTGACAGCCTGTTCCACCTCGTCAATACCTCTCTTTCTACTTACCTCCCTACTTCTTTGATTTCTAAAGTCAATGCAGGAGATGCCCTTGTTGAAGTAGACACGCTATTTTCCGAAGTTTTCTTCAAGGCCGCTCGTATTTATCAAGAAACGGAGGGCGCCTTTGATCCGACCATTGGGGTCTTGGTAAACGCTTGGGGTTTCGGTCCTGAAAAACCACTACAAGATTTGGATGCTTTAAAAGTTGAAGAATTGTTGCCTTTGGTTGGTTTTGATCAAGTGCAACTCCAACAGAGGAGGGTTTTAAAAAAACACTCCAAAACCTATTTTGATTTCAACGCCATTGCAAAAGGCTTTGGGGTCGATTTCGTCGCCCGCTATTTGGAATCCCAACAGATTTCGAATTACTTGGTAGAAATAGGCGGCGAATTGCGTGCACGTGGCACCAACAGCGAAGGGTTGTCATGGAGGGTAGGCATCGAAAAACCCAATGTTGACGGTTCCCGCTCCCTTCAGAAAGTCATTGTTTTGCAGGATGCATCCATGGCCACTTCTGGAAACTACCGCAAGTATCGGATTGACTCCGTTACCGGAGAAAAATACGTACACACGCTCGATGCCCAAACAGGCTATCCCGCCAAAAGAGATTTGCTGAGTGCCACTGTCTATGCGCCCATCGACTGTGCCGATGCAGACGGTTATGCCACCGCCTTTATGGCCATGGGTTTTGAAAAGACCAAAGTGTTTTTAAAAAAACATCCAGAGTTGTCAGCTTTTTTGATCTATGTAGATGTAAATGGAAATCCCCAAGAATACAGCTTCCCGGAAGTTCCGAATTCCTGACATTTTGAAATCAGGATTTTCGACAAATGGGTAGAATTTCTGTGCTTGACAAACGGTAAGTTTCAATTTTTTCCTCGCTTACGAGTTCTGTGCATTTTAGCGGAGTCACTTCAAAGCCCGCCTTTCTAAGCCTGTCAAAATAGTCTTGCCCGTAGACACGTACGTGGTCGTACTGACCAAAATGTTTTTTGCGCTCAGCGGCAGTGCGGATGCTTGCATCCTCATAGGTGGTTGCTCTTTGCAAGTCTTGAGGAACTTGAAAAATTCCCAAACCACCAGGTTTTAAGACGCGGTGCAATTCTTTCAGGGCTTTTGCATCGTTTTCGACATGTTCCAAAACATGGTTGCAAAAAACCACATCGTAGCTATTGTCTTCAAAAGGAAGTGCACACAAATCGGCTTTGATATCTGCCAAGGGAGAATGCAAATCTGTGCATAGGTATTCCCAATTTTTAAGGCTTTTGAACCTTTTGTAAAAACACTGTTCAGGTGCGACGTGCAGCACTTTTACGGTTTGTTGAAATAGGGAAGTGTTGTTTTTTAAATAAAGCCACATCAATCGGTGACGCTCAAGTGACAAGGTGCCTGGAGCCAGTACATTTTCACGCTGGTTTTCATAACCATACGGCAGGAATTTTCGAAAGCTACGTCCGTCAATTGGATCCGTATAGCGCTTCCCTTTTAGGGTAAATGCGACGATGGGAGCCACCCAATAGCTGGCTTTGATCAACCAAGGCCTTGGAATGCTGTTGAGAACAAATTTAAAGAGCACCATGTTTTTTTTTAGAGAGAGTCAACTTTTTTTTGCGAAGCATCACTTTTACAAATCCAAAACGGGTTTTTTTCGAAATTCCTCCTCCACCGTATTGACGACTCCCAATGCGGCATCGATATAGGCAAAGGTAGAAAGCAATTCTGGCTTTCCATTGACCAAGGCCACGTTGTGTTCAAAATGAGCAGATGGCTTTCCGTCTTTGGTCAAGATGGTCCAGCCATCAGACAATTGATTGATGTTTTTGGTCCCCATATTGATCATGGGTTCGATGGCCACGACCATTCCTTCTACAAACTTTTTACCGCGTCCTCTTTTTCCGTAATTAGGCATTTCAGGATCTTCGTGCATGACGCGTCCCAATCCGTG
>DLQL01000056.1:0-1384 GCA_002477565.1 Flavobacteriaceae bacterium UBA7433 | reverse complement strand
GTGTAGGCATGGTCTCCGTAAAAACCATTTTTCAAAGCGCCGCAATCAATTGAGATGATGTCTCCATCTTCCAAGGGTTGGTCGTTTGGGATTCCGTGGACGACTTGTGCGTTGGGGCTCATACACAAGGTGTTTGGAAAGTCATAAAGACCCAAAAATCCGGGAACCGCACCGTGATCCCTGATAAAGGCTTCCGAAATTTTGTCCAAGTACAAGGTGGTGACACCGGGCTTTATTTCTTTGGTGAGCATGCCCAAGGTTTTGGATACAATCAAGGCGCTTTCGCGCATCAATTCAATTTCTTCTGGTGTTTTGATGGAGATCATGACAAGGTTCGTTTGGTTCTTTCAAAGGTACTTTTTTTCTTCTAATCAGAGGGAAAGCTGCAACGGCTCCGAACTGCAAGGTATAAAACAGCAGAAAGGCCGAAAACAAACACGGGATTTACGAAGTTTTTAGGCCTTCCAAAAAATCAGATTACAGATTCATTTCGGAAATGAATTTTGATTTACAACAGCGAGTGTTGGCTCATGTCTTTCGGTTGGGAAACACCCATCAGCGCTAGAATGGTAGGGGCCACATCTCCCAACACACCGTCTTGAATGTTCTTGACATCTGCATCGATCAAAATCATGGGAACCGGGTTTGTGGTATGGGATGTATGTGGGCTTCCGTCTGGATTCATCATGGTCTCACAATTTCCGTGGTCGGCAATCAACAAGGTCGAATACCCATTTGCCAAACCGGTTTCAATGACCGCTTCAGCACAGGTGTCTACCGCTTCACAAGCTTTGATTGCAGCTTCTAAAATTCCCGTGTGTCCGACCATGTCTCCATTGGCAAAGTTCAAGCAAACAAAATCAGCTTCTCCCTTTTCCAAATCAGCACACAAGGCATCTTTCAGCTCGTAAGCACTCATTTCCGGTTGCAAGTCATAGGTGGCTACTTTTGGAGAATTGCGCAAGATACGAGATTCTCCTTCAAAAGGCGCTTCCTGTCCTCCTGAGAAAAAGAAGGTCACGTGTGGGTATTTTTCTGTTTCTGCAATCCGTATTTGTTTTTTTCCGGCTTTTGACAAGACTTCTCCCAAGGTGTTTTTGATGTTGTCGTTTGTGTAAATCACGTGGATTCCTTCAAAACTTTCATCGTACAATGTAAGGGTTGTAAAGTACAGGTTTAATTTTTTCATGTCTTGTTCTGGAAAGTCCTTTTGAGACAAGGCAGCCGTCAATTCTCTTCCTCGATCGGTGCGGTAGTTGAAAAACAAGACCACGTCTCCCTCTTTGATGGTCGCTTTAGGAGCGCCATCTGCATCGGTTAAAATTAGAGGCTTGATAAATTCGTCGGTGACCCCCGCTTTGTAATTCTCTTTTAGAGAAGCCAC
>DLQL01000069.1 GCA_002477565.1 Flavobacteriaceae bacterium UBA7433 | reverse complement strand
CGTTTTGGAGTAACTTCTCACTACCTTTCCAGTGCCCGAGAAATACAAATAAAAATGGCTCAAGGAGCCAAGCCTGGAGAAGGTGGGCAATTGCCTGGCGAAAAAGTATTGCCTTGGATTGCAGAAGCGCGAAACTCAACTCCTTTTGTAGGTTTGATTTCACCACCACCCCACCACGACATTTACTCTATTGAGGATTTGGCACAGTTAATTTACGACTTGAAAAATGCGAACCGAGAAGCGAGAATCAATGTGAAATTGGTTTCTGAAGTCGGTGTAGGAACCATTGCTGCCGGAGTTTCCAAAGCCAAAGCCGATGTGGTTTTGATTTCAGGATACGACGGGGGTACGGGAGCCTCTCCCCTCACCTCATTGAAGCACGCAGGACTCCCTTGGGAATTAGGTTTGGCAGAAGCACAGCAAACCTTGGTGTTGAATAATCTGAGAAGCCGTATCGTCGTAGAATGTGACGGACAGTTGAAAACGGGTCGTGATGTTGCCATCGCTGCTTTGTTAGGAGCTGAAGAATTTGGTTTTGCAACGGCTCCACTTGTGGCTTCGGGATGTATCATGATGCGAAAGTGTCATTTGAATACCTGTCCTGTAGGAATTGCAACCCAAGACAAGACTTTGCGTAAAAATTTCAAAGGAACCCCTGAGCACGTAATCAATTTCTTCTACTACGTAGCAGAAGAATTAAGAGCAATCATGGCCGAATTGGGCTTCCGATCTTTGGACGAAATGGTCGGGCAAACACACAAGATCAATTCCAACAAAGCCATCAAGCACTACAAAGCGAAAGGCTTGGATCTTTCCGCAATCTTACACAGGCCTGCGGCATACAGTGACATGCCTGTTAAAAACCACGAAAAACAAGACCACAACTTAGAAAATGTACTTGATTTCCAGATTTTAAAAGATGCTCACAGGGCTTTGTATCGAAAAGAACAAATGACCTTGTCGTACCCAATCATCAACACCAACCGCTCTGTAGGAGCGATTGTGAGTAATGAAATCTCAAAAATCTACGGACATTTGGGACTGCCTGAAGACACCTTGAACATCAACTTTACAGGATCTGCAGGACAGAGTCTCGGTGCCTTTGGAGCACATGGATTGACCTTTACGGTAGATGGAAATACAAACGATTACCTCGGAAAAGGACTTTCAGGAGCAAAACTCATTGTCAAGAAACCGGCGGAGGCTACTTTTGTCGCAGAAAACAACATCATCGTTGGAAACGTTTGTTTGTTTGGTGCGGTGCAAGGAGAAGCCTTTATCAACGGAATTGCAGGAGAGCGTTTTGCGGTTCGTAATTCGGGAGCTACAGCAGTTGTCGAAGGTGTGGGAGACCACTGTTGTGAATACATGACGGGCGGGAAAGTCATCGTTCTCGGGAGTACGGGAAGAAACTTTGCGGCCGGAATGAGTGGTGGTATCGCCTATGTATTTGATCCAGAAAACAAATTCACACAAGGACTTTGCAACGAAGAAACCATCGAATTTGAGGAAATAGACGCCGAAGAAGGGAAGGAATTGAAAACCCTTATCGAAAGACATGTCGACTATACAAATAGCAACAAGGCAAGTGAGCTCTTAAAAGACTGGGAGCGCAACTTGAGCAAATTTGTAAAAGTGATGCCGATAGAATACAAACGTGCCTTGAAACGTTTGGAGACAGAAGAAAAAATGGTAGAAGAACTAACAGCATAATCGAATGGGAAAAGTAACAGGTTTTAAAGAATTCGAAAGAAAAGACGAATCGTACACGGCTGTAGAAAAGCGTGTCAAAAATTACAAAGAGTTTACAGTACCCTTGAGTGATGCTAAAATCACAGAACAAGGATCGCGCTGTATGGATTGTGGAATTCCATTTTGCCACAGTGGCTGCCCATTGGGGAATCTGATTCCAGATTTCAACCACATGGTCCACCAAGGCGAATGGCAAAAAGCTTCATGGATCTTGCACTCGACAAACAACTTTCCTGAATTTACAGGACGTTTGTGCCCTGCTCCCTGTGAGCAAGCTTGTGTACTGGGATTGATTGAAGACCCGGTATCCATTGAAAACATCGAAAAAAACATCGTAGAACGCGCTTTTAAAGAGGGGTGGATCAAACCACAACTCCCCAAAAACAGAACCGACAAAACAATTGCAGTCGTAGGATCTGGACCTGCTGGTTTGGCCGCTGCACAACAGTTGAACAGAGCCGGTCATACCGTAACTGTCTTTGAAAGAGACGATGAAATCGGTGGGTTGCTGCGTTATGGGATCCCCAATTTTAAAATGGAAAAAGAGGTCATTGACCGTCGTGTCAAAATCTTGGAAGCCGAAGGCATTACGTTTAAAGTAAATGTAAATGTAGGGGTCAACTACGAAGTCGCAAAACTCAAGTCTTTTGACGCAATTGTCCTTTGTGGCGGTGCCACCGAAAGAAGAAGTTTGCCGACTCCTGGAATTGATGCAGACGGCGTGGTACAGGCCATGGACTTTTTGACCCAACAGACCAAAGTGGTCTTCGGAAAGGAAGTCAAAGACCAAATACTGGCCACTGGAAAAAATGTGATTGTGATTGGTGGTGGAGATACCGGTTCTGACTGTGTGGGAACTTCCAACCGACAAGGAGCTGCTTCTGTGACCAATTTTGAAATCATGCCCAAACCTCCCGGACACCGTGCACCTTCTACTCCTTGGCCTTTCTGGCCTTTGCAGTTGAAGACTTCATCTTCTCACAAAGAGGGATGTGATCGCAACTGGTTGATCAACACCAAAGAGTTTGTCAAAGATGCAGATGGAAAATTGACTGCATTGAAAACTGTGGAAGTGGAATGGAAAATGGTTCCAGGACAACGTCCACAGCTGATTGAACGAGAAGGCTCTGAAAAAATATGGCCTTGTGATATGGCTTTGTTGGCGCTTGGATTTACAGGACCCGAAAGTACCTTGGCAGATCAATTGGGATTGGACAGAGATGCCCGTTCCAATTACAAGGCTGCCTACGGAGAGTACCAAACGAATGTACCGAATGTATTTGCTGCTGGAGACATGCGCAGGGGACAATCCTTGATCGTGTGGGCCATTTCTGAAGGCCGTGAGGCTGCCAGACAAGTGGACATCTATTTGATGGGAAAATCAGACCTTCCTACTAAAAATGCTGCTGGAGATTTAGTAGGTATGTAAAACCTTTTTTCTTCTTATAAAATTTGAATCCCTTTGCATTGAATTGCAAAGGGATTTTTGCTTTGACACAAACACTTGCTAAAACGAAAGCGAAGGCAGAGATCGAAGCTTTGACTTTGACTTTGAAAAACGAACACTAAGATTCGAAATAAAAGCAAAAAAACAGGGTTTACTACCACAAACTTTCTTATTGTTTTTTAGTACCTTAAAGGCGCTATGAATACACATAACAACACACTCCCTGTTCTTATTTTAAAGAAAGTTGTGCACCGTAAAAAGGTGGTACTTGCTATAATCTTTAGATTCAATCATGAAATCAAAGAGCAGATTAAAGAAATTGGAGGCTATTCTTTTAGCAGGACACTAAAGGCATGGACTATTGAATATTCTGAAGAAAACCTGAGTACTTTAAAAGCTAAGCTGAACAAAAAGGTCGTTTTTGAAGAGGACAGAAATTTACAGCAAGTCGTCTTAAAAAGATATGTGAAAGAAAAACGCAATCTCTCTGAAGAAAGCAAAACCGTTGTTCGAAACTATGTCAAATATTTAAAAGGAAAAAGGTATCGTAAAAGCACTGTTAAGACTTATTTTACTTTTATCGCAGATTTCATAAACTATGTAAAAGACAAGCCTTTAACAACGCTGACAAACAGAGATGTAGAATTATTTATTGAGGATGTTTTTGAACCAAGAGGCATGAGCATTAGTTCACAGCGACAATTGATCAGCGCTGTCAAACTTTTTAAATTGTTTTACCCTAGTTGTGCTATTGAAAACATGCAATTGACACGGCCTAAAAAAAGCAAAATCCTTCCTACTGTTCTTTCCATGGAAGAAATTGCAACCTTATTAAGAGTTACCCAAAACCTAAAACATAGAGCTATTTTAGCAATGTTATATTCGGCAGGAATGCGCATTGGGGAACTTATAAATCTAGAACTAAAAGATATTGACGTTGAAAGAAAACAAGTTTACATAAAAAACAGCAAAGGGAGAAAGGACAGAAACGTAGTATTCGCTGAAAGCCTTATTCCTATATTTAAAAATTATGTGGTTAGTTATGGACCGGAGCGATATTTTGTAGAAGGAATAAAAAAAGGCACTCCTTATTCTGCGGAAAGTATTCGGAATTTCCTAAAAGCTTCTTGTAGAAAGGCAAAAATAACAAAGAGAGTGACCCCTCACACCTTAAGACATAGTTATGCTACTCATTTGTTAGAGAATGGAGTTGGCATACGGTATATTCAAGAACTGTTAGGACATGCAAAACCTGAAACCACCATGATATACACACATGTTGCCAAAAAGGATTTGTTAAACATTGAAAGTCCTTTAGACATCGCATTAAAAAATACATCTAGATTCGATAAAACAAAAGCAAAACTTGGTTTATCAAAAGATTTTTAATGATAAACAGTTGTATTTGTTTGGATATAACAAGTTATGGGCAATTAAAACGAACAT
>DLQL01000039.1:17105-38820 GCA_002477565.1 Flavobacteriaceae bacterium UBA7433 | reverse complement strand
TTTGTCCCAAATTTCAATGATATTAATCGCTGAAGATACCACTACCTCTTTGGTAATACCAGAAAAAACCAAGAGGTCTTTCGGAACCAACAACCTACCTGAAGCATCCAGTTCAACGTATTTGACACCTGCTGTAAACCTTCTTATAAAATCATTGTTCTTTTTTACAAAACGATTCAAACGATTCATCTGCTGCATAACGCCCTCCCACTCCTGCATTGGATACAACTCCAAACAGGGCTGAAATACAGAACGCTTCAAAACAAAACCCTTTGAGAGCACAGGGTCTAGCTGCTTTTTCAACGCAGCAGACAAGAGCATTCTGCCTTTGGCATCTGCTTTGCATTCGTATGTTCCAATGATTCCTTCCAAGATGGGTGTGTTTGATCTTTAGAATTCAAAAATATAAAAAAATTAACCACTATTTACCACATTTACCCACTTTGTTAATAACTCTTTGCATTTTCTCCCACTTACTGTAGAAGGCTCAGTTCCTGATGTTTATAAGTGCAGCCCCACAAAGCCTCAAGAAATAGTACGGAAATGGTTTTTTACAAAAAAAAGATTACATTTGTCAATCGAAAAAAACAGTTTTTTAAAATGATCGAAAACGTAATTACCGAGGGGGAGTTCAAATACATTGAAGCTGGAGAAGGGAAAACAATTATTGTTTTGCACGGACTGATGGGAACCCTCAGCATGTTCCACGAAGTTCTTCATTATTTCTCTGAAAATGGATACCGTGTTATTGTTCCAGAACTCCCGATTTACAGCTTGCCATTGATGAAAACAAACATCAAAAGTTTTTCGCTTTTCATCAAAAAATTCATCGATCACAAAAACATAGACAACACAATCATTCTTGGAAATTCTTTGGGGGGACACATCGCCTTGTACCTCACCAAGCACTTTCCTGAATTGGTGAACACACTGGTTTTGACAGGAAGCTCTGGCTTGTATGAAAAAGCAATGGGAGATACCTACCCCAAAAGGGGCGATTACGAATACATCAAAAACAAAACAGAAAGTGTTTTTTACGATCCAAAAACAGCTTCCAAAGAAATGATAGACAACCTTTTTGAGGTTGTGAACGACCGTGGAAGTGTGCTTCGTATTTTGTCTTTGGCAAAAAGTGCCATCCGTCACAACATGGCCAATGACCTTCCTGAAATGAAGATTCCTACTTGTTTGGTTTGGGGAAAACAAGACAATGTAACACCTCCAGAAGTCGGTGAAGATTTCAATAAATTGATGCCCAACTCTGAGCTCTTTTGGCTCGACAAGTGTGGACATGCACCCATGATGGAACACCCAGAAGACTTTAACAAAATTGTTCATGCTTGGTTTCAAAAAAACCACATCTAAAAAATTCCTCATCAGCTGTCTCTCGTGTTTTTTTTGGTAACTTGCTAACATCCTAATCCTTAAAAAATGCAAATCAATTCTGCCGTTTTTGAAATCAGCAATACCGATGTTGGCAAATGCCCAAAAAATCGAATTCCTGAATACGCATTTATCGGAAGGTCAAATGTGGGAAAATCTTCCTTGATCAACATGTTGACCAACAACAAAAAACTCGCAAAAACTTCGGGGACTCCTGGAAAAACGCAACTGATCAATCACTTTAAAATCAATGACAACTGGTTTTTGGTCGATTTGCCTGGCTATGGTTATGCGCGTGTTTCTAAAAAACAGCGACGCGGCTTCCAAAAATTTATCAAAGATTACTTTTTAAAACGCGAACAGCTAATCTGTACTTTTGTACTGATCGATTCTCGACACAAACCACAAAAAATTGACCTCGATTTTATGGGGTTTCTTGGCGAAAATCAAATTCCCTTTTGCATCGTCTTTACCAAAGCGGACAAATTGACCCCTACAGTACTCAAAAGAAACCTCGCTATTTACAAAGAAAAATTACTGGAAGATTCTTGGGATATTTTTCCCAATTATTTTGTGACTTCTGCAACTTCAAAAGAGGGAAAAGACCAAGTACTCGATTTTATTCAAGGCGTCAATGAGGATTTGAAAAAATCACAACACTAAACCAGCCTATACAAAACCAACAAATTTTTCACCGTGCGCTCAAGCTCAAAAAATTTAAAAATTCTCTTTGAAGACAACCACTTAATCGTTGTCAATAAGCGAGTGGGAGACTTGGTCCAAGGTGACAAAACAGGAGACACCCCTTTGAGCGATCTTTTGAAAGCATACCTCAAAGAAAAATACCAAAAGCCCGGAAAGGTATATTTGGGTGTTGTTCACCGTTTGGACAGACCGACCACAGGAATCGTTGTTTTTGCAAAAACTTCAAAAGCCTTGGAACGCCTCAACAAGATGTTGCGCGAAAAGACAATTCAAAAAACTTATTGGGCAGTAGTCAAAAACAAACCCGCGAAATCAAAGGACACCCTTGTCAATTACTTGAGAAAAAACCCGAAAAACAACAAGGCTACGGTTTTCAACAAGGATACCAACGACAGTAAAAAAGCAATTCTTCACTATACAAGCCTCAAATCACTCGACAACTACCACTTGTTAGAAATCGATTTGGAAACAGGCAGACACCATCAAATTCGCGCCCAATTGTCACACATCAACTGCCCAATAAAGGGCGATTTGAAATACGGTTTTGACAGAAGCAACAAAAATGCAGGCATCCACCTTCACGCACGTCGGATCTGTTTTACACACCCTGTCACCAAAACACTGCTCACTCTTGAAGCACCTACACCCAAAGACCCCATTTGGGATGCTTGTAACTAAGGGAGCTTTTTCATAAACCAACACAAAAAACCCAGCAAAATCAATTTGCTGGGTTTTTTACATTCAAATCAAAGTCATCTTCGCACTTTAAAAAAATGCTTCTTCGATGCTTTTTGAGACAACTCCTTAAACGATTTTTTTCATCGCTGTCATCGACTCTCTAAGGAAATCTCCAATTTCTTCAACAGGGTGGTTTCTGATTTCCGTGTTGATTTCAATCAGTTCTTTGTTGTCAACTCCGTTGTCGCCTTCGTTGAAGGGACGCCCTACAAAGTTGCTTGGCGCGTTTTGTACGTAGGCTGCAATCAAAGGCTTGCAAGCATGGTCAAACAAATAACAACCGTATTCTGCAGTATCCGAAATCACACGGTTCATCTCAAATAATTTTTTTCTTGCAATGGTATTTGCAATCAATGGTGTTTCGTGCAAAGATTCGTAGTATGCCGACTCGTCAATAATTCCAGAATCTGTCATGGCCTCAAAAGCCAATTCCACACCTGCTTTGACCATAGCGACCATCAACAACCCGTTGTCAAAATATTCTTGCTCAGAAATTTCAACAGCACCTGCTGGTGTTTTTTCGAAATTTGTTTCCCCAGTTGCCGCTCTCCACGTCAACAAGTTTACATCGTCATTGGCCCAATCTTCCATCATGGTTTTTGAGAAATGACCTGAAATAATGTCGTCCATATGCTTCTGAAACAAAGGACGCATGATGTCTTTCAATTCCTCAGAAACTTTAAATGCAGCTATTTTGGCTGGGTTTGACAAGCGATCCATCATGTTGGTAATTCCACCGTACTTGAGTGCCTCCGTAATGGTTTCCCATCCGTATTGAATCAATTTAGAAGCATATCCAGCATCTATTCCCTCTGCGACCATTTTGTCAAAACACAGGATCGATCCTGTTTGCAACAAACCACAAAGAATGGTTTGCTCTCCCATCAAATCTGATTTTACCTCAGCGACAAAAGAGGAGCGCAAGACTCCAGCGGTATGACCACCTGTTCCTACAGCATAGGCTTTGGCGTAGTCCCATCCTTTTCCTTCTGGATCGTTTTCTGGATGCACTGCAATCAAAGTAGGCACTCCAAATCCTCTTTTAAACTCTTCTCTCACTTCCGATCCTGGCGACTTTGGCGCCACCATGATTACTGTGAGGTCTTTTCGTACTTCCATCCCTTCTTCTACGATGTTGAATCCGTGAGAGTAAGACAGGGTGGCTCCCTTTTTCATCAAAGGCATCACAGCTGTAACTACCGCTGTATGTTGTTTGTCTGGCGTCAGATTGATCAACAAATCAGCAGAAGGAATCATTTCTTCATAGGTTCCTACAGCAAATCCATTTTCAGAAGCATTTAAAAAAGACTGTCTTTTTTCAGAGATGGCCGCCGGTCGCAATGTATAAGAAACATCCAATCCGGAATCTCTCATGTTCAACCCTTGGTTCAACCCTTGTGCTCCACATCCGATAATTACTATTTTTTTACCTTTCAATGCTGTGACTCCGTCGTTAAACTCAGCCCTGTCCATAAATTCGCATTGTCCCAATTGCTCTAATTTTTCACGCAATGAAAGTGTGTTGAAATAATTTGCCATTTTTTATTGTGTTAGTTATGTTGTTGATTTCTATTGATTTCGTTCAAAAGAAACAAATCTTGTTTCTTTTGGTCCTTTTCTTAAAGGGGTTGTTTGATTTCGAGTGCAAAAGTATAAAATCCTTCGCTTATATCTTAACATTTGCCGCACTAAAAATCAAACGTTTACCAAATTAAAAGTTTTTTAATTTTTCGGAAATCTTCATTTCTGTTTTGGAAATAGAGATTCTTCCCGAGCGAACAAATTGCATGATTCCGTAAGGAGCCAATTGGTCGTGCAAGGCTTCGGTGTCTTTGCGCCTTCCCGTTTTTTCAATCACAAAAAAGTCGGGGTGCACCGTGACGATATTGGCACTGCTGTTTTTGATGACATTTTGAATTTCTCGTTGCTCAAAAAGCAAGTTAGACGCCATTTTATACAAAGCGGTCTCGTGAAAGATGATCTCGTCGTCTGTATGGTAATAGGCTTTGATCACTTCAATTTGTTTTTCAATTTGCCCCACCAATTTTTTGACATTGGTTTCAGTCATTCTGGCCACAATTGTAAACCGGTGTACGTTTTCAATTTCTGAACGAGAGACATTCAAACTTTCGATATTGATGTGTCTCTTCAAAAAAATCGTCGCAATTCTATTCAACAATCCCGGGTTGTTTTCTGTGTAAACTGAAATGGTAAATACTTGTTCTTCCATGTGTTTGATTTGTAAAAAGTCTGTGTTTCTTTCCTCGGAGGGATTTGAGACCTATAAACTCTTTAATTTTTCGTTTGGTACCTGTTGTTTTATCTTAAGACAATCTTACTTCTGAAACACAGGCACCGGTTGGCACCATTGGAAATACATTGTCTTCTTTTTCGATCATCACTTCCAAGAAATACGACTCTTTGGAGGCAATCATTTCTTTGACTGCCGCAGCGAGGTCTTCTCTCTTGACCACTTTGGCCGCTTTGATGTCATAGGCTTCTGCCAATTTTATAAAATCGGGGTTGATCATTGTTGTTGAGGCGTATCTTTTGTCAAAGAACAGCTGTTGCCATTGGCGTACCATTCCCAAAAATTCGTTGTTCAACACCACTATTTTTACAGCGGCCCCAGTCTGCAAGATTGTTCCCAATTCTTGACAGGTCATCTGATACCCGCCGTCGCCGATAAATGCAACCACTTCGCGTTCTGGCGCACCCATTTTGGCACCGATGGCAGCCGGCAAAGCAAAGCCCATGGTCCCCAATCCTCCAGAAGTCACATTGCTCCTAGTCGTTGTAAAATTGGCGTAACGCACGGTAAACATTTGGTGTTGTCCCACATCGGAAACCACCACAGCGTTGCCATTTGTCTCTTTGTTTACTTGGTTGATTACCTCTCCCATGGTCAGCCCTTCTTTTGTAGGCTTTAACTGTGGTTCGATCACGGCTTTCAATTCTTCCTCGTGGTATTTTTTAAATTCATTGTGCCACGCATCGTGGTTGTTTGTATCGATGTATGGCAAGAGCATCTCCAAAGAGGTTTTGCAATCTCCAAGAACTGCCACGTTTGCTTTGACATTTTTGTCTACCTCAGCTGGGTCAATTTCAAAGTGCACCACTTTTGCTTGTTTGGCATAGGTGTGCAAGCTTCCCGTAACACGGTCGTCAAAACGCATTCCTACAGCAATCAACACATCGCATTCGTTGGTCAATTTGTTAGGTCCGTAATGCCCGTGCATCCCTACCATTCCGACATTGAGCGGGTGATCGGTCGGCAGTGCCGAAAGCCCCAATACTGTCCATGCAGCAGGAGCTCCTGATTTCTCTACAAAGGCTTTGAAAGCCGCTTCTGCCTGTCCTAAAATTACACCCTGCCCAAAAATAACAAAAGGTTTTTTGGCAGAATTGATCAATTCAGCAGCTGCTTTTACAGCTTCTTCAGAAGTTTTGGGAATGGGTTCGTAGCTTCGAACTCCTGTGCATTTTTCATAGTTGTACTCCAACTGACCCAACTGAGCATCTTTGGTAATATCAATCAATACGGGTCCCGGCCTTCCGGATTTCGCTATGTAAAACGCTTTGGCGATGGCAGCAGGAATCTCTTCCGCTTTGGTGACTTGCACGTTCCATTTGGTAACAGGTGCAGAAATGCTAATGACGTCTGTCTCTTGAAAGGCATCGGTTCCTAAAAGGTGTGATGCAACCTGTCCGGTAATGCACACCAAAGGGGTAGAATCAATTTGAGCATCTGCGATTCCAGTGACCAAGTTGGTTGCCCCAGGCCCTGAGGTGGCCAAACAGACTCCGACTTTTCCAGACACCCTCGCAAAACCTTGTGCCGCGTGAATGGCCCCTTGCTCATGGCGTGTCAATACGTGGTTCAGTTGGTCTTGGTATTTGTACAATTCGTCATAAATGGGCATGATTGCGCCTCCGGGGTATCCGTAGGCCAAGTTTGCTCCTTCTTCCAAAAGGGCTCTTACAACCGCTTCGGCTCCTGAAATTATTTCGGTGGTTTTGTTTTTGGGTATTGGATGTTCCATGTTCAAATGTGTTTTGTGCGCCTCCTTTTTAAGGGGGGTCTAGCGTATGTCTTTGGACGAACTTAAAATTTATCTGTCACACAACCTTCAGAGGCTGAAGCGACGGTATTGGCATATTTGTATAAAATTCCTTTGGTGTGTTTGGGTGCCGGAGCGACCCATTGGGCTCTCCTTGCCGCAATCTCTTCCTCGGGCAACAACACATTGATGCTGTTATCATCCGCACTGATGCGAATTTGATCACCCGTTTTTAACAATCCTATCGTTCCTCCTGATTGTGCTTCGGGCGTGATGTGTCCCACCACAAATCCGTGTGTCCCTCCAGAAAAACGTCCGTCAGTGATCAAAGCAACTGATTTCCCAAGACCTGCTCCCATGATCATCGAGGTTGGCTTGAGCATTTCTGGCATTCCAGGGCCTCCTTTGGGTCCTACATAACGAATCACAACGACATCTCCTCGTTCGACTTCTCCGTTGCCAATTCCTGTATTGGCAGCTTGCTCTCCGTCATAGACGACTGCTTTTCCTTCGAAAAACGAGCCTTCATTCCCACTGATCTTTGCAACCGCACCTTCTTCTGCGAGGTTTCCGTACAAAATCTGTAAGTTCCCGGAAGATTTCAAGGCTTTGTCTTTTGGGAAAATAACGTCTTGGTCACCTTCAAAAGAGAGGGCTTCGACATGGGCCAAGTTTTCGGCCAAAGTTTTTCCGGTGACAGTCATACAATCACCGTGTAAAAAATCATTGTTCAACAAGTATTTCATCACGGCAGGAGTTCCTCCTACACCGTGTACATCTTCCATCAAATATTTTCCAGAAGGCTTTAAGTCTGCAATCAAAGGCGTTCGGTCACTGACCCTTTGAAAATCTTCCAAGGTAAATTCGATGTCTGCAGCGTGAGCAATGGCTAAAAAATGCAAGACTGCATTGGTAGATCCTCCCAAAGCATTGACAATGGCGACTGCATTTTCAATGGATTTCTTGGTAATGATGTCCAAAGGTTTCAAATCCAATTCCAACAAGTTTTGAACTGCCAGTGCGGTTCTTTCGCTTTCTGAAAGTTTGTTTGGATTTTCTGCAGGAATGGAGGAGTTGTAAGGCAAAGAGAAGCCCATGGCTTCAATGGCTGAAGCCATGGTGTTGGCCGTATACATTCCACCACAAGCTCCTGCTCCCGGAATGGCACTTTTGATGATTTCTCTGTATTCTGTTTCGTCTATTTCACCGGCTACTTTTTGACCCAAGGCCTCAAAAGCAGAAACGATGTTTAATTTCCTTCCTTTGTATTTTCCAGAAGCAATGGTTCCTCCATAAACCATAATGGATGGTCTGTTGATACGCAGCATGGCGATAATGGCTCCAGGCATGTTCTTATCACAACCAACCACAGGCACCAATGCATCGTAACTCTGAGCATTCATAACGGTTTCCATAGAATCTGCAATGATGTCTCTAGAAGCGAGGGAATAATTCATCCCCGAAGTCCCCATAGAAATTCCATCACTCACACCAATGGTATTGAAAATCAAACCTACAGACCCCGATTTGTTAGCTTCTTTTTTAATTTCCGCAGCCAAATTGTTCAAATGCATGTTGCAAGGATTTCCATCGTATCCCGTGCTTGCAATTCCCACTTGTGGTTTGTTCATATCTGCATCCGACAAGCCAACAGCGTAAAGCATCGCTTGAGAAGCGGGCTGGGATTCGTCTTGTGTCAATCTTCTACTGTGTTTGTTTAGGGACATTTCTTCTGTGTTTTTATATTTTTTCAATTTGTGTACACCTCCTCTTGTTAGTGCTTACACATCATGTGTAACAAATGTAAGCGGCTAAATTCTTATTCTTCCTTTTCTTTGAATTCTTTCTACGTTATTCAATTGCTGAAATTACAACCTAAAACATTGAACTACAATTTTTTACAGACCTATTTCTACAATGATAAAGCCTTGAAAATGATTCATAAAAAAAACCTCCCTGTTTTTAGGAAAGTTCTCAAATATTTAAAATTTACACACCCTCCTCTGCTTCTTTATGGAACGACCACCACAAAGACGACAAAAAGAACTGACTTGTAAAAAAGATTTTTATTCTTCATCTGATGACAAATATAATTAATTTTATTTTAGTTCATTCCCCCTGTCTTTTGGGAAAAAAATTCTTTGCGGATTTTTTTCCGCTCGGACAACCCATTTGCAAAAAGTACTCGAGTCAGCTGCTTTGTCAAAAATGCAATTTGTGCAATTGCAAACCAGAAGCAGGAGCCAATTCCTTCAAAGTGTCTTTGTTCGGATTTTCCAAGCTGTCTTTTACAAAGTGCAAATCGACTTCTCCTTTTCCCACTTGAAACAAAACGCCCATCATCAATCGGATTTGGTAACGCAGAAATCCTTTTCCGACCACACGGAACAAGTAGCTCTTTTCAGGAAAAAAATTGGCTGTGTAAAGGTCGTTGCTCACAATCTCACTGAGGAGAATTTCACGTTCAAAATTCGTGTGTTCTGAAGGCTTGTACGCATAGCGCTGAAAGTGATGGGTTCCCTCAAACAACTTTGCGCCTTGTTGCATCAAGGGAATGTTCAATGCACACGGAAAACCCACCAAAAAAGGAGCACAAAAGGGATGGTTCTTCTGCCCTTCCGAAAACAAATAGAGGTATTCTTTGCCTTTGGAATCTTGGAGAATGTTAAAAGCTGCATCAACTGCTGAAACCGATGAAATCCGAATGTCATTGGGCAAACTCTTGTTCAAACGCGCCATCAAATCGACTGTATCAAGTGGTTTTTTGACAAACAATTCAAAGGCCGATTCCTCTGCTGAAACCATGGCATCTGTTCTGCTGGCTCCCAAAATTTTAAAATCGGAATGTTCAAAGACAAAGGACAGTGTTTTCTCCACCATTTTTTGAACCGTTTTAACAGCTGGCTGGACCTGCCAGCCATGGTAGCGAAAGCCCAAATACTGGAACTTGAGCATGTAATAAAAAGTAGTTTGTTTGTTCACTGTGTCCCTTTTAAATTGATCAGATGCTGTCACTTAAATTCTTGTTGTTTTTTACGAAAGACTCGAGCGTCTTTTTCGCTTGACCACAACTTCCACAGGAACGCCTTCAATATTGGATTCCAACCACGAAATAATGTCCAGATACAAAAAAGCTCTTTTCTCATAGGGATGTTCTTCAAAGGGTTTTAACTCGGAATGCAATTTCTTAAAGGCACTTTTCAACTCGTTGGGATAAAGCACCGAGAGGTTTCTCAAAAACTTGATCATTTTACGTTGAACTTCGTACAAATTGTCCATTTTCAACAAGAACTTATAGGTAGATTTGATTAGCTCATCGATGTGTTGGTCTTCTCCAGATTCATAATGGGCTACCAAATTCAAAACCCGGGTGTAACACAAGAGGTCTTCACGCATTTTCAATTCTTTGTTGTCGATGATCTTTTTCAAATAGAAAATACAGTTCTTATAATCTCCGGCACCAAAATACATGCAGCCTATTTTGTAATAAAAAAGCATCACATGGTGGGCGTCTATTTTTTTTCCAAAAGCCTTGATTTGGTCGAGTACCTCCGGGACAAACTGCGTTCCTTTTAGAAACTCTCCTTCCAAATAATAAAGATTTATTTTGTGTTGGTACAGGTACAAATTGGAGAGGACTTGTGTGTTTTCATTGACGAAAAAACGCTGGTACTCGATGGAATCTTCCAACGCGATCAAAGTCTCGTTGAACTTGTATGTTTGTTGCAAATAAAACAAAGACTCCAAAGAATAATTGACGGCTTTGAGGTAAAATACAGGATGCAATTGTTTCATATCTGCGTACTCGTCAAACAAAGCGACTAATTTTTGAGAATAGCGGTAGCAGGCTAAAAAATCCTGTGTGATAAAACCGTACCAAAGTTTTGCTTGATACAAAAACATTTTTCCCGTAAATCCCAAGTCAGAAAACGCGTACGCTGGAAGTTGTGCTTCGTAATAATTATTGACAACTTTGAAATCATGGTTGTCACGAACATAGCCGTATTTCAAAAACCAACTGTACAACTGCAAAGACAAATTCGAGAGCTTGGAGACCACCACATTTTTCAAACTGATGTTTTTGGCCTCCACAGCCAAAAGATCTGCTCGATCGGTCATGCTTCGAGTAATGTACTGGGATTCAATGACTTTTTCGAGTTCTACCAATTCGTAAGCCAAGGTGTTTTCTTCTTTTTCTATGGCCAAATTTTTGGCTTTGTCTAAAATTTTCAAACTCTGTTTGTAGAGCCCTTTGTTGTACAAAATGGTCGCAAAATCAAATTGTTCACGAATCTGTGTTCGTGTGTTTTGATGGATGGGACTCAAACGCAAACTGATCAAAATTTGTTTGTACAGATGTGCTTTGGAATTGGAAATTTGCTGTTTCTTGATGTTGGTTTTCTTCAAAATCAACTGCTCGTCATAGGAATCCATCTTGTCCATGATGGCAAAGAGCGCCATAAAATTCGCTTCCGCATTCCCACCCAAACGTCCTGCGTACAACTTGAATTGTCGTTTTTCAGACTTTGACAAGGATTTTATCAATAAAAAAAGAGGGTCTTTTTGATCTAAAGCCATGGGTCCAACTGCTTTGGTTTTTGAAACGGTTCACAGGAAAACAAATTTACTACATTTTTTACGATTCGCCTACAAGGAAACGACCCGATAAGAGTCCCAAAAAAATAAGTTGTTTTGCCGTGTAGCCATCGTAAAAAGAAAGGAAATAATACATTGATTTACAGTTATTTGAGTCGTTTAATTGAAATATTGAATACAGTAAAGAACCGGCCGTTTCGACAAAAAGCATGAATCAGAACCGTATTTTTGAATGACGTTAACAGACAAAATACACCACTATGAGCGACAATCATGTTCAGATTTTTGACACAACCTTAAGAGATGGAGAGCAAGTCCCTGGCTGTAAGCTAAATACAGACCAAAAACTCATCATCGCGGAACGGTTGGATTTATTAGGTGTAGACATCATCGAAGCGGGTTTTCCTGTTTCAAGTCCTGGAGATTTCAAATCGGTAGAAGCGATTTCTAAAATTGTAAAAAACGCAACGGTTTGCGGTCTTACAAGAGCACATAAAAACGACATCGAAGTAGCGGCGCAAGCTTTGAAATTTGCCAAAATACCAAGAATTCACACCGGCATTGGAACTTCAGATTCTCACATACAATTCAAATTCAAATCCACACAAGAGAAAATCATCGAACGCGCACAAGAAGCTGTGAAATACGCCAAGAGTTTTGTCGAAGATGTGGAATTCTATGCAGAAGATGCAGGGAGAACTGACAACGAATATTTGGCTCGTGTCTGTGAAGCAGTCATCAAATCGGGAGCTACTGTTTTGAACATTCCCGACACGACAGGTTATTGCTTGCCAGAAGAATACGGTGCAAAGATCAAATACCTCAAAGAAAATGTAAAAGGAATTGAAAATGTGATCTTGTCTTGTCACTGTCACAACGATTTGGGCTTGGCAACGTCCAATGCAGTCTCAGGAGCCATCAACGGAGCCAGACAAATCGAATGTACCATCAATGGCATAGGAGAACGTGCTGGAAATACTGCCTTGGAAGAAGTGGTGATGATTTTCAAACAACATCCAAACCTTGATTTATACACAAACGTAAATAGCCAATTACTCTACAGCACAAGTCAAATGGTACAAGAACACATGGGAATGTATGTACAACCCAACAAAGCAGTTGTCGGAGACAATGCCTTTGCGCACAGTTCTGGCATCCACCAAGACGGAGTCATCAAAAATAGAGAAACCTATGAAATCATGGATCCTGCTGATGTGGGCGTCACCGAATCCTCAATCGTATTGACCGCAAGAAGTGGAAGAGCTGCTTTGGCCTATCGACTGAAAAACAATGGGTATGAATTGACAAAACTTCAATTGGATGAAACCTATCCTGAGTTTTTAAAATTTGCAGACACACAAAAAGAAATTGGAGACAAAGAATTGCACATCCTTATGGAGCGCTGCAAGATCAAAGCCTGATTTTATTTTTACAAATACAAAAGGTCCTCAAAATTTGAGGGCCTTTTTTTGTTGAAAAAAACCTGAGACAAAACAACGCCCCTTTTTGAAACCAACAAATAGTTGTATCTTTGTCACAGACATTTCAATTCTATGAAAACCATTCGCTCACCACACTCCGCTCCTTGGTTGCCTCAAATTTCTTTGAGGGATTGTCATTGCTGTTTCTAAAAATAGCCTATTTTTACTCAAATTCATACTAACATTCAATACCATAATCATGACAAAAAATCTGATTATTAAAAAGATAGCTTTGTCAAAAAGCCCAAATTCGATCAATTACGGCATCAAAACAAAGACAGAAGAATTTACTGAAAAACTGTTTTTTACGCTTTTTGACAACCATGCCGACTTGGAAGAAAGCATCGATGCCTTGGAGGTCCTCTTCAAAGACATTTCGGTGGTTGCTTGCAAAAAACCTCAGCAAAAATGCGACGCGGTTTGGAAAGCTTTTCTGGAAAAATTGCCCACTGTTTTGGAGCAACTCAACCAAGATGCACGTTATATCTTAGAAAATGATCCGGCATCGAACAATGTGGAAGAAGTCTATTTGGCTTATCCCGGATTTTATGCCATTGCCATCTACCGATTGAGCCATGAGTTGTACCTCTTGGACATGTTGCTGTTTTCCCGATTGATGAGTGAATACGCTCACCGTATTACCGGAACAGACATTCATGCCGGAGCATCCATTGCCTCTCCCTTTTTTATTGACCATGCCACAGGTATTGTCATTGGAGAAACGACCGTGATTGCAAAACACGTTAAAATCTACCAAGGAGTCACCTTGGGAGCTTTGAGTGTCAGTAAAGACATGAAAAACAGCAAACGACACCCAACAGTAGAAGAAGACGTATGCATTTATGCCAATGCCACGATTTTGGGAGGTGAAACAACGATTGGTAAAAACAGCATCGTTGGTGGAAATTCTTGGGTGACACGTTCCATCCCAGAAGGATCCGTAGTTTCCAACACCACCACCACAGATATAAAAATAAAAGAGAACATACAGAAATAAACACCCTCTTTGATTTTTTGCAATCAAAAGCCTTACGAATACTATGAACCCAAAAAAAATAGAAGCACTGATCGGAAACACACCTTTGGTGGAAACCCGCAATTTGGTCAAAAATAAAAATGTTCGCTTGTTGTTAAAATTGGAAGGAAACAATCCAGGCGGCAGTGTCAAAGACCGAGCAGCCTTCAACATGATTGCCTCCGCCTTGGAAAGAGGAACCCTTAAAAAAGGAGACAAACTCATCGAAGCAACAAGTGGCAATACAGGAATTGCCTTGGCGATGATCGCTCAATTGATGGGAATTGAAATAGAACTCATCTTGCCCGAAAGTGCGACTAAAGAACGCACACAGACCATGCGTGCTTTTGGAGCCACAGTGATCCTCACACCTGCTGAAGAGGGCATCATCGGATCTCGGAAATACGCCGATCAAAAAGTTGCTGAAGGCGGCTATTTGATGCTCAATCAATTTGCCAACAACGACAATTGGAAAGCTCATTACAAAACAACGGGACCCGAAATCTGGAGAGACACAAAAGGCGCCGTCACTCATTTTGTGTCAGCCATGGGAACTACAGGGACCATCATGGGTACCTCTACCTTTTTAAAAGAACAAAACAGCGACATCCAAATCGTTGGAGCACAGCCTAGTGAAGGGTCAAAAATACCTGGAATTCGAAAGTGGCCCAAAGAATTTTTACCAAAGATTTTCAATCCCAAAAAAGTAGATCAAATTCTCGAAGTAAGTGAAGCTGAAGCCCGTGCCATGACCAAAAGATTGGCCTTGGAAGAGGGGGTTTTTGCGGGAATGAGCAGTGGTGGATCTGTCGCTACTGCAGTGAAAGTTGCCAACAGTTTGGATTCGGGTGTGGTGGTTGCCATTGTCTGCGATCGTGGAGACCGCTACTTGTCTTCGGACTTATTTGAATAGACGTTGGCTACCAGCCACCGCTGGCACCTCCACCTCCAAAACTACCGCCGCCGAAGCCCCCTCCGAATCCGCCGCCGCCAAAACCCGCACTGCCACCAAAACCGCGACGACTGCCCATATTACTCAACAAAAGGGCTGTCAAAAGGTCGGAAGAATGGGAACGGCTTCCGTTTCCACCGCCTCCTTTTTTGTTGCGAAATAGCAGAAAAAACACCAAAACCACCAAGATGAAAAGGGCTTTTATTTTTGAATTGTTTTTGGTTCTCTTTGCTTTGGGAGCTGCGTCAAATTCCCCCGACAACACTTGAATGATTGCCGTAGTAGCCTGGTCCAAACCGGCATAGTAATTCTGAAGTTTGAATTGGGGTTTGATCAAGGTTTCTATTATCCGTCTCGACAGAGCGTCCGTCAGGAGATGTTCGACCCCATAACCGGTAGATATGTTGATTTTACGCTCGTTTTTGGCCACCAAAAGCAAGACCCCATTGTCTTTCCCCTTTTGACCAATCCCCCATTTTTGGGCGAGTTCCGCCCCGTACATCGAAATATCGTTGGAGCCAATAGAGGTCACAGTAACCACCACAATCTGTGTGGAAGTGCTGTCTTGGTAGCGAAGTAATTTCTGCTCCAAAGCGAAGTGTTCTCCCTTGCTTAAAAAGGCCGCTTGGTCGTACAAACTGGTGTGTACTTTTGGGACAGGCAGCAAATCCTCTTGTGCCCTTGTGGCAAAAGATACACACAAAAGAAACAGAAACAATCGTAAAACGGATGGTGTGCAGTGTGCTTTCAAACTTTGAGTGGTGTTATAAAAGGAATATCGAACGTGCTACAAAAATCCTACAGTCCTGTCTGATTGTAAATTACTTTCTATCTCCAAAAATACGCAACAGGTACAAAAACATGTTGACAAAATCCAAGTACAACGTCAAAGCTCCTAAGATGGATTTCTTTTTGGCTTGTTCTGCATCGTCTTCCAGCGCTGCCATGCGTTTTATTTTTTGAGTATCATAAGCCGTCAATCCGACAAAAATAAGAACCCCCGCATAATTGGCTACCCAATACAAAACTTCACTTTGCATAAAGATATTGACCACCGTTGCGATGAGCAAACCAATCAAAGCCATCATTGCCAATCTGCCGAGAGACGTCAAGTCTTTTTTGGTCGTGTATCCGTAAAAACTCATGATACCAAAAGTAACCGCAGTGATCAAAAATGTAGAGGCGATGGATCCGGTTGTATACACCAAAAAGACCATGGACAAAGTGAGCCCATTGAGAATGGCATACAACAAGAAAAAGATTCCTGCAGTTTCCGCACTGATGCGGTGAATACGTGCCGAGATGTAGATGACCAAGCCCAATTCGGCCGCGATCAAAGCGTAAAAAGAAAGTTTGCTGCCAAAAACAAAGTTCATCACAGCAGGAGTAGAAACTGCCCACATCGCAATGACGGCAGTGAGCAACAAAGCCCCACTCATCCATCCGTAAACTTTGGATATAAAAGTAGCTTGTACAGTTGCTTGATGTAAAGAAAGATTTGTGTTCATAAAGTTCGTTGTGTTTTTTTATTGTGTTTTTGTTGGAATCAGCCTTTCGAAATGGCATCTGACAATTCGTTGGTGTCGTTGGATTGGTAAGGAAAAAACTCTTTGAGTTTGTTTCCTGCCTCCGCAATGCCCAACTGCAATCCTTTTGCGAATTCTCCTTTTTTAAATTCGGAGAGGACCAGGTCCTTGGTGCTGTCCCAAAAACCGTCAGGCACAACACGGTCAATACCGACATCTCCCAAAATGGCAAATTGATGTTGTTCGATTGCCATGTAAAAGAGCACTGCGTTTTGCGCAGCAGTCTCATTCATCTTTAGTTGATAAAAAACTTCTTTACCACGTTCCAATGCAGGTTTGTCAGCAGTCGGTTCTATGTGCACTCGAATCTCTCCGGAAGTGTTTTTTTCCGCAATTTGAATGGCGTTTACAACAGCTTCTTCCTCCTTTTTTGACAAGTGGTATTCAGTTGAGGCCATGCTTAAAATTTTACTTCAGGTGCTTTTTCACTTCCTTCCGCAGCTTGGTACCGCGCCATTTCTTCAAAACCTAACCAACCTGCAAAGACAGAGTTTGGAAATATTTTGATGTGTTTGTTGTATGCATTTACCCCATTGTTAAAGCGGTTTCGCGCTACATTGATTCTGTTTTCTGTTCCCTCTAATTGACTTTGCAATTCCAAGAAATTGGTATTAGCCTTCAGGTCGGGATAGCGCTCGGCAACAACCATCAGCCTTCCCAAGGCACCAGACAAGCCTTGTTGTGCCTTTTGAAATTGTGCCATTTTTTCTGGGCTGAGGTTGCCGGTATCTATTTTCATACTCGTGGCTGCTGCCCGCGCTTTGATGACCGCTTCCAAAGTTTCACTTTCGTGTGCCGCATAGCCCTTTACAGTAGCGACCAAATTGGGGATCAAATCTGTCCTTCTTTGATAGGAACTTTCTACGTTGGACCAAGTGGTCTTGGCATCTTCTTCATAAACAACTGCAGTGTTGTTGAACCCTTTGATGGAGCCGTATGTCCAAACAACGATTACAGCGATGGTAATAAATGGCAACCATTTTTTCATAAGTTATTTTTTTAAGTGAGTCTCTCAAAGCCAGTCGCCTTGAAACAAAAAGGGTTAAAGTTCGTTTTTAATTTTTATCAATTCTGCCTTTACGGATTCCAAACTACTGATGATTTCATGGGTGAGGACCGTTTTTTTAGGGGTTGTTTTCAACTTTTTTTTTGCCCCTTCAAGGGTAAACCCTTTTTCTTTGACCAAATGATAAATCATTTGAAAGTTTTTGACATCGTCTTGGGTAAACATCCGATCTCCCTTTGCATTTTTTTTAGGCTTGATGACGTCAAACTCTTTTTCCCAAAAACGAATGAGCGAGGTATTTACTCCAAAAGCTTTGGCCACTTCGCCAATTTTATAATATCTTTTTTCGGGCAAATCTACCTGCATCAGTCGAGGGATTGATTTTCCAGAGAGGACATTTCCAACATGGTATTGTATTCGTCTGGCGTGAGGTCATTGAAATAGTAGTAAACAGGGTTTACTTTTCGGTTTCCTTTAAGCACTTCGTAATGCAAATGCGGCGCAGTAGAAGTTCCAGAAGAACCGACATAGCCAATCAAATCCCCTCTTTTTACTTTTTGATGTTTCCGAACGGTATAGCGATCCAAATGGGCGTAAAAAGTTTGGTATCCAAATCCATGGGTGATTTTGACTTGGTTTCCATAACCTCTTCGCGAACGCTTGACCTTGGAAACTTTTCCGTTCCCAGTTGCGTAGACAGGCGTGCCTTTTGGAGCGGAAAAATCCATTCCCCAATGGTATTTTCGAGTTTTGTAAATCGGATGTATGCGGTAACCGTATCCAGATGCCATGCGTTTCAATTCTTTGTTGGCTACCGGTTGAATGGCGGGTATGGACGCCAACATTTCTTTTTTGTTTTTTGCCATTCCTACAATTTCATCCAGTGACTTGGACTGTACCACCAATTGTTTGGAGAGAATGTCTATTTTTTTGGTCACGTCTTTGATCATGGTTGAATTTTCAAAACCGTCCAAAGACTTGTAACGATTGACCCCTCCAAAACCTGCCATACGTTGTTCTTTAGAGATGGGCTCTGCTTCAAAATAAACCCGGTAGATGTTGTTGTCTCGGTCTTGAATCTCGTTCAATACTTCTGTCCCATCGTCGATGCGTTTGGAAAGCAATTCGAAGTGCAATTGGAGGTTTTCTAATTCTCGCTGTTGTGCAATCTGACTAGGAGATTTGATCAAATAACTAAAACCCACAAAACCGATAAAAGCGACCAAGACAAGGGCGGCCACAAAGAACATACTGTTCTTGAATTTGGTCTTCCTATCTACTTGGATTCTTTGGTAGGAGAGTGTCTCAGAATCGTAATAAAATTTTACTTTCGCCATATTGCTAAATATAGTACTTTTGTGAGCTGAGAAGGCATGTTAAATGCAATTGAGAGCCTTCCCAACGTTACGCAAATTTACAAAATGTTTTAGAACTAGTCGCTATCCGAGTATTTTTAGCATTTTTTTAATCGTCCAAGAACCACCACCGCATGAAATCACAAGACATAAGACAGCAATTTTTAACCTTTTTTAATGAGAAAGCACACAAAATTGTCGCCTCTGCACCGATTGTCTTAAAAGACGATCCGACATTGATGTTTACCAATGCAGGAATGAACCAATTCAAAGAGTACTTTTTGGGACAACGCACCATTACAGATGCCCGAATTGCAGACAGCCAAAAATGCTTGCGCGTCTCAGGAAAACACAACGACTTGGAAGAAGTAGGAAAGGATACCTACCACCACACCATGTTTGAAATGTTGGGCAACTGGAGTTTTGGAGATTATTTTAAAAAGGAGGCCATCTCTTGGGCTTGGGAATTTTTAGTCGACGTCTTAAAAGTGGACAAAGACATTCTTTACGTAAGTGTTTTTGAAGGAAGTCAAGATGCCGACAACTTGGACTTGGACCAGGAAGCTTTCGACCTTTGGAGTGCCATTGTCCCAAAAGACAAAATCATCTTGGGTAACAAAAAAGACAATTTTTGGGAAATGGGAGCACAAGGGCCTTGCGGTCCCTGCTCGGAAATCCACGTAGACATTCGCTCCCAAGAAGAAAAAGCAAAAGTTCCAGGCCGTGAATTGGTCAATCAAGACCACCCTGAGGTGGTAGAAATCTGGAATTTGGTCTTTATGCAGTTCAATCGAAAAGCAGACGGATCTTTGAAAAAGCTCCCTGCACAACACGTAGATACCGGAATGGGTTTCGAGCGCCTGTGTATGGTCCTCCAAAAAGTACAGTCCAACTACGACACGGATGTATTTGCTCCTTTGATTGCAAAGATTGAAGAGACAACACAGCAGACTTATGGAAAAAATGAAGAAACAGACATCGCCATTCGCGTGATTGCCGACCATGTAAGGGCGGTTGCCTTTTCCATTGCCGATGGACAACTCCCCTCCAACAATGGCGCGGGATATGTAATTCGGCGAATTTTAAGACGTGCCGTGCGTTATGGGTTTACCTTTCTAAATAAAAAAGAACCTTTTATCCACGAATTGGTTGCGGTTTTAAACACGCAAATGGGCGCCAGTTTCCCAGAGATTCAAGCCCAATACAAATTGATTTCCAAAGTCATCAAAGAAGAAGAAAACGCTTTCTTACGTACTTTGGGACAAGGATTGCACTTGTTGGATACCTTGATTGCCAACAACAAAGGGACCGTCCTCTCAGGTGTCAAAGTCTTTGAACTCTATGACACGTTTGGATTTCCAATCGATTTGACTGCTTTGATTTTGGAAGAAAAAGGATTGACCTTGGACGAAAAAACTTTTCAAGAGGAGCTTGACAAACAGAAAAATCGTTCGAGAGCGGCTGCCCAAATGGACACCGAAGATTGGACCATTTTGATCGAAAAAGACCCAAAAGCATTTGTCGGCTACGACCAATTGCATGCCGATGTCAAAATCACCCGCTACCGAAAGGTCTCCTCCAAAAAGGACGGGGATTTGTACCAAATCGCCTTTGACACCACTCCTTTTTATCCAGAAGGAGGAGGGCAAGTCGGAGATCTTGGTTTTTTCGGAAACGATTCAGAAAAAATCAGCATTGTCGACACCAAGAAAGAAAACAACCTGATTCTTCATTTTACCAAAAAGATTCCAAGCAACCCCAAAGCGACTTTTCAAGCTGTAGTCAATGCTGAAAAGCGAAATTTGACCAACAGCAATCACAGTGCCACACATCTGCTACACCAGGCTTTGCGAGCAGTACTGGGAACTCACGTAGAACAAAAAGGATCTTTGGTAAACGCAAAAAACTTACGTTTTGACTTTTCTCACTTTTCAAAAGTAACTGCGGAGGAATTGAAAGCGGTGGAAAATTTTGTCAACGAACGCATTGCTGCTGGCATCCCCCTACAAGATTTCCGAAACATTGCACTGCAAGATGCTCTGGACAAAGGTGCCATGGCGCTCTTTGGCGAAAAGTACGGGGAGCAAGTTCGCATGGTTCAATTTGGCGAATCGGCAGAATTGTGTGGTGGGACACATGTACAAAATACGAATGCCATTTGGCAACTAAAAATTGTTTCCGAAGGGGCTGTCGCTGCAGGAATTCGAAGAATCGAAGCAATTACTTCCAAGGCTGTCAAAAAGCATTACGAAAAACAAGAGGGCTTGCTAGTCGGGTTAAAAGCCGCCTTGAAAAACAATCCCGACCCACTCAAAGCCATCGTGTCTTTGCAAGAAGAAAACGCTTCTTTGAAAAAAGAAGTGGAAGCCTTGGTCAAAGCAAAAGCAAAACAGCTAAAAACTCAACTCAAAGGTGCTATAAAAACAATCAATGGTGTCAATTTTATTGCCACTCAATTGGATTTAAATGCCGCAGCCATCAAAGATTTGGCGCACGAATTGGGGAATGAAGTCAGCGATTTGTTCTTTTTTGCAGGTGCTGAACAACAGGGAAAAGCATTGTTAACGGCCTACGTCTCTAAAAATTTGGTAGAAGAAAAGGGCATGGATGCCGGTAAAATCGTTCGCGAGCTTGGTAAATTGATTCAAGGCGGAGGTGGTGGTCAAAAATTCTTTGCCACTGCTGGAGGAAAAAACCCGGATGGAATCAAAGAGGCCGTCGAAAAAGCCGCTTCTTACATTGTCTAAAACACCCCAATTCTAAATTCTTGACAGGATTCTGTTTGCCTTGTCTTCAAGACCGTCAAAACTTTTCCTCAACACGAAACCTGAAAACAA
>DLQL01000039.1:0-16995 GCA_002477565.1 Flavobacteriaceae bacterium UBA7433 | reverse complement strand
CCACCGACAGGATGGATTGGCTTGCTATTGCTCCACCTTACAAAGGGCATTCCTGACAATTGGAATTTTTTATGGATGACACTTGCAATCGCATTGCTCGCTACCCTGTTGGATTACACACTTCCCGCATTGAGCACCAAAAAGTTTGGTGGCACTAAAAAGGGGGTTTGGGGGTCAGGTATCGGTTTGGGAATTGGCTTGTTCTTCGGTCCTGTGGGCATCGTGTTTGGCCCTTTTTTAGGTGCTTTTTTAGGTGAACTGACAGGAGCTCACAAAGAGGTTTCCAAAGCGCTAAAAGCAGCTATAGGCTCCTTTGTTGGATTTTTGTTTTCTACCGCTTTGAAAGCCGTCATCAGTGTTGTGTTTTTTTGGTATTTTATCCACATTTTTTGGACACATCGGAAGGTGTTTTTCTCACAATTATTTTAAGACGAATTGAAGCCCGACGGAGTTTCTCTCAAAAAAACAAAAAAAAAGCAACCCAAAAAAGGGAAGCTTTCCACTGGTTTCAACAAAAACCACGTCATTTTTTACTAAAAATGACAAAACAACACACTGTTGTTTCCTAAAAAAACAACAAGCAAATTTACATTTTTTTTCGACAACATCCTAAAAAGAACTCTTTTCAAAAGAAGTCGCTCTTCATAAAATGGCATTTCGCATTTGTAATTCGCAATTCTTAAGTATCTTTGCAGGCAAATCTATTGGCCTTTAAACAAAACGAACATGCACCTATCAGAACAAGAAATTGTGAGAAGAGAATCTCTTCAAAAGCTACGTGACTTGGGAATCAACCCCTACCCTGCAGAAGAATTCAAATCCACCGCAACCGTTGGATCCATTGTCGGTGATTTCGAAAATTACGAAGGTAAAAACGTCGTGATTTCTGGAAGAATGATGAGCCGAAGACTGATGGGAAAAGCCTCCTTTGCTGAACTAAAAGACAGCACGGGGCGCATGCAGATTTATGTAAACAGGGACGAAATAGCAAGCGGCGATGACAAAAGCATGTACAACGATGTTTTTAAAAAACTTTTAGACATCGGTGACATCCTCGGAATCGAAGGAAAGGTGTTCAAAACTCAAGTAGGAGAACCCTCTGTTTTTGTTCACAAACTAACCCTCTTGTCAAAGTCCTTACGCCCGCTTCCCGTGGTCAAAACAGATGCCTCTGGAAAAGTACACGATGCCTTTAGCGATGCTGAATTGAGATACAGACAACGCTATGTAGACCTCATTGTAAACGACCATGTAAAAGAGACCTTTCTCAAACGAACCAAAATCACCAATTCCATCCGTCAGTTTTTCAACGAACGCGACTATTTGGAAGTAGAAACACCCATATTGCAACCCATTCCAGGTGGCGCTGCTGCACGGCCTTTTAAGACCCATCACAATGCACTAGACATTCCCTTGTATTTGCGTATTGCCAATGAACTCTATTTGAAACGATTGATTGTCGGTGGTTTTGATGCCGTCTATGAGTTTGCCAAAGATTTTAGAAATGAAGGGATGGACAAAACACACAACCCCGAATTTACGGTTATGGAATTGTACGTGGCCTACAAAGATTACCATTGGATGATGGAGATGACTGAGCAATTGCTTGAAAAAGTTGCTACCGATTCCAACGGATCTTCCGCTGTTCAAGTAGGAAACCACACCATTGAATTCAAAGCTCCTTACCCTAGAGTCCCCATCCTTGAAGCCATTAAAATCCATACAGGCTATGACGTGGCGGGCATGAAGGAAGATGAATTGAAAGAAGTTTGTAGAAAAGTGGGTGTTGAAGTGGAAGAAAGTATGGGAGTTGGAAAACTAATCGACGAATTGTTTGGAGAAAAATGCGAACACCACTACATACAACCTACATTCATCACTGACTACCCCAAAGAGATGAGTCCTTTGACCAAAGAACACAGAGACAACAAGGAACTCACGGAACGTTTTGAATTGATGGTAAACGGAAAAGAATTGGCAAATGCCTATTCAGAGCTCAACGACCCTATTGACCAAAAAGAACGTTTTGAGGAGCAATTGAAACTGTCTGAAAAAGGGGACGATGAGGCGATGTTTATCGACCATGATTTTATCCGGTCGTTGGAATACGGCATGCCTCCTACTTCTGGTATCGGCATCGGTATCGATCGTCTGGTGATGCTCTTGACAAACAATAGTTCGATTCAAGAAGTCTTGTTTTTCCCTCAAATGCGCCCAGAAAAAACAGGAGTTGTTTTGACCGATGAAGAAAAAGAATTGTTGGGTCTTTTGAAAGAAAACAGCCCTGTCTTACTAAGCGAACTAAAAGAAAAATCAGGTTTGAGCAATAAAAAATGGGACAAAACAATCAAGGGGTTGACAAAAAAGAACTCAGCTGCAGTTTCCAAAACAGAAGCAGGTCTTTTTGTAACATTGGTCTAAGTTGAGAAGTAAAAAAACGCATCTCTTTGATAAACATAGTTTTATAACGTGTCTTTACAGCCATAAAATTAAAATCAAAACGATTTTCAGCTGCAATTTTTCCCTATATTTGTTAGCGTTGGTGTACCACACCAACTTCTTTTTCATAGCAATTTTCCCACTCTATTCGTAGAGTGGGTTTTTTTTTGAACGCCTTGTACTCGAGAAAAGAAAACCTCAACTTGCAGTCGTAAAAACACTTTTTGAGACAGAACAAAGACCGCAAAAGGAATTACTCGACGCGCAACTGCTGGGTAGGGTTGATTGCACTAGAATCCAGTTGGTTCCAAGATTTCAATTGTGCAATTGTGATTTTGTATTTTTGTGAAATCGAATACAATGTATCTCCTTTTCGGACAGTGTACAGTTTTTTGTTTTTCGAAGTTCTTTTTTTTATTTTTTTCTTGAGAACAATCTTGTCAAAATTGTAGAGTTCGTAGGTTTCAATCAGATTAATTAAACGATCTGCGTATTTTTTGTCTGTTGCGTACCCTGCCTTTCGCAAGCCTTTGGCCCACCTTTTGTAATCGTCTCTTTTCAAGTCAAAAAGAAAGTCGTACCGAGATCGGGTTTTTAAAAATCGTGAGTGATCCTTATAAGATTCAGATACGGCTTTGTACTTTCGAAAACACTCTTGTTTTTTATCGTCGTCATGACGAACGGTTTTTCCCTTCCACCCCTTGTGGCATTTGACACCAAAATGGTTGTTGGATTTCAAAGCCAACCTACTGAGTCCCCTTCCCGATTCCAAAATCCCCTGAGCCAATGTGATGCTGGCAGGAATTTTAGCTTTTTTCATCTCTTCCATAGAAACAAGTGCATACTTGCTGATGTAAGCAACGGTACGCATGTCTAATTGCGCACCTTTCTTTTTTAATTTTGAGATTTCTTTGTTTACCGATTTGTTGTTTGTTTTTACAATCTCAATCTTTGGCCATGTGCGAGTTGCTGATTTGCCTTTTTTTGAAGAGCCACAACTCACAAAAAAAAATCCAGAGATAAAAGCAGCTAAAAAAGAGCGGCAAAAAAAGTGTTTGAATCGTACTAATGAGATGCTAAGAGACATGTGTTGTTGGTTTGCTGTTTTCAAAAGTCAATGTTACTGAAATAATTTAACCTATACAATTCAGACCTCAATCAAGGGCTGTCCTTTTTTTGTCAACAAGGCATTCACCCCTGCGATTCCTTGGATGCCACCTGTGTGAATGGCCAAAATATTTGTTCCTTTAGGGAAGTGATTTTTGCGGACCAAATCCAACACGCCGTACATCATTTTAGCGGTATAAACGGGGTCCAATAAGATGCCTGTCGCGGCTTTAAAAGCATTCATAAAAGCAATCAATTCAGGAGTTGTTTTGGCATAGCCGCCAAAATGATAGGCTTCCACCAATTGCCATTGGTCCTTATCGGCAGTGTACTCCCGTATCTTAGATGCTAAAAAGTCCCCTTTTAAGGCAGGAAACCCATATACTTGCTGTCCCTCTTCAGTGCTGTTGATGATTCCTGAAATGGTAGCTCCCGTTCCCACCGCAACACAGACAACGTCGCATGCAGCATCCTTGTTTAAAATGGCTTCACAACCTTGAACAGCGAGCGCATTGCTACCTCCTTCAGCAAGAAAATAGGCATCTGGAAATTCTTTTTGCAAACGCTCTAAAAAAAGAGCCTCCTCTTTCATACGGTAGTCAGAACGAGAAAGAAATCGAAGTTGCATGCCAAAATCTTTGGCAGCACGCAGGGTGCTATTTGACTTCAAAGTTTTGTCAATCGCTAAGCCCAACTCGTCTCCTCGTATGAACCCGATGGTTTCAAAACCAAATTCATTTCCAGCGCTGGCCGTTGCCAAAATATGATTGGAGTAAGCCCCTCCAAAAGTCAGAAGTTGCCTTTTACCTAGGCGTTTGGCCTCCTCTATGTTGTAGGCCAATTTTCGGTATTTATTTCCCGAAATGTTTGGATGTAACAAGTCTTCTCTCTGCACAAAAAGAGACACGCCTTTCGCGGTCAATTCGGGCAGAAAGATAGGTTGAGTTTGACTCTGTAAAGGTTTTAAATACATCTGCAAACGGGTGTTATGCGGGCCAAAAATAGGGTTTTAAGAGAAAGCACCCACCTCATCGTCCAATGCTCCCCAGTCTTCCATCAACAATTCCAAGAGGTCTTTTTTCTCTTGGTATTTTTCAAAAAAAGAAACCGTTGGCATGCCACTCTCAGAAGCTTCTGACAATTCCGCATCCATGTTTAGAATTTCCTTTTCAACAGTTGAAATCTCGTTTTCTATTTTGCTCAATTTGTTTTTGAGTTGTTTCAACGCTTTCTCTTGTTGGCGGTTCAAAGAATGTGCCTCCTTTTTGGAGCTTTTTGGCATGTGGACTTTGGTCTTTTTTTCAGCCTCCCGAAGGTTTTCTAGTTTGTGTTCCTCTAAGAAGTAATCAATGTCCCCTAAATATTCTTTGATCACTTTGTCTTTAAAACCAAAAACTTTGTCGGTCAACCCTTGTAAAAAATCACGGTCGTGAGACACCAAAATCAAGGTTCCTTCAAATTGTTGCAAGGCTTTTTTCAAAACGTTTTTTGAAGAAATGTCCAAGTGGTTGGTCGGCTCATCCATGATCAGCACGTTAAATGGAGAGAGCAACATTTTGCATATTGCCAAACGATTCCGTTCGCCTCCTGACAGCACTTTTACCTTTTTTTCTACATCGTCACCCCCAAACAAAAAAGACCCTAACATGTCTCGAACTCGCATCCGATTTCCGTCGTTGGCAGCATCCTCCATGGTCGCTAACAGGGTCTTTTCTCCGTCCAAATACTCTGCTTGGTTTTGAGCAAAATAACCAATTTCCACGTTGTGCCCCAATTTGATCGCTCCGTCATAATCAATTTCATTGACCATCATTTTGGCTAAGGTTGATTTTCCTTGACCGTTTTGACCTACAAAAGCAATTTTAGCGGAACGCTCTATCAACAAATTTACATTGCTCAAAACCTGTTTGTCGTCATAGCTTTTTGACAAGGCTTTGGTTTCTACCACTACTTTTCCAGGTTGTTTGGAAACTCCAAACTTGACATTCATCACGGCATTGTCTTCCACGTCTACTTCGATGCGCTCTACTTTGTCCAACTGTTTGATCAAGGACTGCGCCATGGAAGCTTTGTTGGCTTTTGCGCGAAACTTTTCAATCAGCTGTTGTTTGGCTTTGATTTCTTTGTCTTGGTTTTTCTGAGATTGCAATTGCTTTTCTCTGATTTCTTGTCGCAAGACCAAATATTGCGAATAAGGTTTTTTGTAATCGTATATTTTCCCCAGAGATATTTCAATGGTCCTATTGGTTACATTGTCCAAAAACATCTTGTCATGCGACACCAAGACAATGGCACCCGCATAGGATTTTAAAAAGTTCTCCAACCAAATAATCGACTCAATATCCAAGTGATTGGTAGGCTCATCAAGCAACAAAATGTCGTTTTTCTGCAACAACAATTTTGCCAATTCAATCCGCATGCGCCAACCACCAGAAAAGGTATCCGTCAGCTTGTCAAAATCAGTTCGTTGGAATCCCAGACCTTGTAAAATCTTTTCGGTATCGCCCTGGTAATTGTACCCTCCTAAGAGCTCATAGCGCGTAGAGACTGTATCCAAATCATGGATCAACTGGGTATAGTAGTCACTTTCATAATCCGTACGTGTTGCCAATTCTTCATTGATTTGGGCCAGCTTTGATTCCAAATCCACAATTTCTTCAAAAGCTTGGTAGGCCTCTTCCAAAATCGTTCTACCTTGCACAAAATCAATGTCTTGACGCAGAAATCCGATCTTGACTTCTTTTTCCAGAGCGAGCGTACCGCCGTCATTTTCGATATCTCCAGAGATGACCTTCAAAAGGGTGGATTTCCCTGCACCATTTTTACCTACCAAACCGACCCGATTGCCTTTTTCTAATTTGAAAGTGATTTTAGAAAAAAGGTCTTCTCCTCCAAAAGAAACTGTTAAATTGTGTATGTTGAGCATCTATAGAATGAATCGTTTGTTAGAATTGATTTATTTTTGCAAAGCTATCATAAATTTTACATTTTTGAATCCTCGATTCCCCAATAGTTTTAGGGAACTTATACAATGTCAAAACAAAAAAACAATGTTTTTAAAAAAGGGACGTAAAATCTTCAGTATTTTTTATTTCAAATGCCCGAAATGCCACGAAGGCGCGTTTTTTATTTACAAAAAAAGCTTGCACCCGCTAAAAGTTACAAAAATTCATGAAAATTGCCCCGCATGCAATTTGAAATACATGCTCGAACCTTCCTTTTATTTTGGAGCGATGTATGTTGCCTATGGCTTGAGTGTGGCACTTGCCATCGCGGTGTTTCTGATCAGCAACCAGCTTTTGGGCATTGACTTACTGTACACGTTTGCGAGCATAACCCTCGTGCTTATCCTTGCAACTCCTCTAAATCTTAAACTTGCAAGATTGATCTGGATCAACCTTTTTGTGTCCTACGACCCAGGTGCCCTGTCCAAACAGAAATCCACTCGATGAACTTTTGAAACTTTTTTTTTAGGCTTGACTTTCCCCTTTGTTCGAAAAACGCCGCAGGTCGATCTCTTCTTCAAGAGGTGTTCCTTCTGAAAGGTGTTGGTAGAGCTCTTGGGCCATCTTTGGGGCAATCATCACGCCTCGGGTTCCCAATCCATTGAACAAGGCCAATTGTGTGTGCTTGGGATGTACGCCAAGCAAAGGCCTTCTGTCCTTGACTGTAGGACGTATCCCAGCAGACTGCTCTACAATTGTGTAGGGAACGGTCATAAAGGAGGCCAATTTATTTTGCAACTCTTTTTTCCCAGCTTCGGTGGTCGCCAAGCTTTTGTCTTTCCAGTGAAACGTAGCCCCCACTTTGTAATAGTGGTTGCCCAATGGCAACAAAAATACGGCTGCTTTGACTAAGAAATCAACTTCCAGCAAGGGAGCTTGAATGGTCAACAGTTCTCCTTTTACTTCCTGCATCGGCAAGTGCTTGAAAAATGGGTTTTGATGCATGCCGTACCCTTCACAAAAAACGACTCTCTTTGCCTTGATGTCTTTGTAGGTGACTTCCCCAGAGCTCAAATCAAGGGCTTCGTAATCAAAGGACTCATAGCGCATTACTTGTTGGCTTTCAAAATAGGTTTTGCAATCGGAAAGCAAGGACTTGGTATCAATCCTACCGGTGTGTTGCAATTTTCCAAATCCATACTTGGACTTCAACCCAGGGTAAGTTTCCCAAATCACTTTGGAGTCCATATATGGAGAGAGGAGTGGCTTGTCAGCTGCTAAAAACCAATTGTTTTGTTCTTCAATGGCAGAAAATATTCGGTAGGTATCGAATTTATGGTCGTAGGTTTTCCCTAATTTTTCTTCCCATTTTTGATAAAAAGGCAGGGCGACTTCCAATTGACTTTTGGCTTGCCAAACAGGTGTGAATCGTTTTAAAACAACAGGATTGTAGACTCCACCAGCCACATTGGAAGAAGTTTGTGAGGCATCTTCAAAAACTACAAACGATTTTTGTTGTTCTTCCAAGACAGTGGCAAAAGCCAAGCCTGCCAAACCAAAACCGACAAGTACATATTCCACTTCCATGACTTCTTTTATAAAAAAAACCCTTGCATTTGTATGCAAGAGCTAATGAAATTCTTAATCCTTTGGAATCAATAGTTCCACATGTCCAATTCTTTGTTGCGGATGTGTTCTTTGATGCGTTCAGATTCCAATACTTGTTGAGTCGCATTTCCTTGGATGTAATCGGAAATGGCCCTATTTCCATACATGTTTTGTTCTCGTAGGATCAAAGCACTGAACCTTCTTGCATTTAGCAAGTCATCAAACGTAATCGATGCTCTTGGATTCTTTTCGTTAAAAACTGAAGACTCGTGCAGTACTTGGCGCGCACTGGGATAATACACCCAAAACAAAGGCAAACTCTCGTCAGATTGCATGTCCTCTCTTCCTAATATTTGAACGTCCGGCGCCATCGGGGCAATCGCCAACATGCGGTATTTCATTTCTCCTTGCAGTCTGTCAAAATACCAAATGCCTTTGATTTGATACCCATCAATGTCTTGAGCTTGGATACGTGTCACGTCAATGTCGTCTTGGATATTTGTCTCTCCTGAATTCAACAACTCAAATGCGTAATCTGAAGTATCTACTCGAACCATTCTTTGTTCGATGTCTTTGACTGACATTCGAGACTTGAAAAATGAATCCTCGTATACTTCTTTTATCTTTCCTTTTTTGATTCCATTGAGCAGGGTATAAAAAAGTGATCTTCTATCAGATACAACGTATGTTGTATCAATTGGGAAGTACAAAGGAAGGTTGATTCTTTGATTGAGGTCGATGTGTTCCCAAACTATTTTTGACCACAAAACATCACGATCGTCTATATGCCAATAAGCCAAAGGTGTATCTTGGTCCGCAATTTGACGCTCAACGGGAACTTTTCCTATTTCATCAGGAGTTTTTGCATTCAATATATTAAAATGTGACTGCGCAAAGGTCGTGGCAGTCATCAAAAAGGAAAGTCCTATGAACAAACAACTTTTCAGATTCTTCATGTTTTTCAATTTATGATACAGCGGGTTTATACAACTACCGCCCGTTAGTTTTCAACTCAATTTCTAATGCACTCATTCAACCTCAACCAGACCTCTTTAATTCGTAATTTCTACATTCAAAGGAAGTGCTCTTTTCATCTTATAGCTCGGATTGTCAATGTTTACTGTTTTGACATCAAAAATATTGATGACATCGCCTCTTCGGGCTTTGACCAACGCTTTTTGAGCTCGAGAATTCAATCGAGATCCTTTGATTAAAATAGTTGCTTGTCCAGGAATCTTAAGTTTGAAGCCCAATACTTTCAATTTCATATCAAAATCAAAGTCCATCATTTTGGCATCAATTTTAGCTTTTATCAGACTCGATTTGGGGATGGAAATGACTCCGAACTTCCCTCTGATTGAGGCTGCTGGAGGCGGCATGTCTTTGATTCTAAAAATAACTGGAGGGGAATTGATCACCGTTCCGTCACTTGTAGTCCCTGAAACATTGATGGCAACTTGTTTCCCTTTGGCCGGTTTTAAGATGTATTTTGTTCCTTTTACTTGTTTCAATCCCACCGCAACAGCTTTGACTTTGTTGTCAGAGACTCCCGGCATGGAAATGGTGATGGGGTTTTCAACTCCGCGGTAGACTACATTCATTTTGTCGGCAGAAACGACAGCAGAGTTGGGTTTTGGAATCACCAAATAAGAGGATTCGACTGGAATGTTAACCAATTCTCCACCTTGTTTGAAAATAAAACTTCCTTTAATCGGATTTTCCCCCACTTTCCCAGCTTTGAATTTTACCAAAGCTGCGCCGTTTTCTCTGTCTTTGATTTCTTTGCCATTGATAACAACCTTGTCTGGTTTCAAACTGGCATCGTAACGTCCTAAAACTATGGTTCCCTCAAAGGTTTCTCCTTTAAAAAAAGCAGGCTTGCTAGGCAAAACAATCGCTTTGTAAGTATTTTCATCTATCGAAGCATCTTTGGAAAGCTGTCTCCCTAACAAAGAATTGTAGATTTCTTTTTCCGAAGTTTTTATATCCGATTGGATTACGGAAATATTGGTCAAGGTTGCCACCAAAGGAAATCCTTCGTAACGGTTTCGGATCCACGGTTGTTTCAATCCATTTTCCAAATCAACGTCATCTGTTTTGAAACGCTTGTTTAAGTTGTTCCGGATGTCTGCCTTGATACTGTCTCCAAGCACTGCAATTACGCGTTCACGGTAACTGTTGATCTTTGATACAAAGCGTGCTCCGTTGTCTGTCAACCTCTCTCCTGTGAAAAAATACTCATCTCCTGCTGATTCCGAATCCATGGATTCGTAGTCACTTTGCAATTCAGGTTTTAGAGAGTTCAGCAGCGTATCTTTGACTGCTTGTAGATAAATATGGTAATCCGTTGAAAGCGAGTGAATCTGCATCGCTTGGTTGTTTAGTTCCGCGTATTTTTCTTCTTGTTCAGATGCTTTTGTACGCAAATCCGCCAATACTAGTTCATTGTCTCTGCCAACTGAGGTGTTTGATTCTTCTAATTTCTCATTTAAGTAGCCAAAAGAAGACAGAACTTTTTTTCCCATGTTTAGCGCCAACATAGCGATAAATACCAGGTACATGAGGTTGATCATCTTTTGCCTTGCGGATAATTTTGCTCCTGCCATAATTAGTGTTTTTGAGGATTCCTAATTATTTATTCATGGCAGTTAACATCCCTCCGTATACCGAATTCAAGGAGGCTAAATTAGTGGCCAATGTTTCCATTTGGTCCTCTAACTTTTCAGAATGCTTCAACATCGATTCGTTAAAAAACGACTGACGCTCAGAGTTTTCCGCTTGGATCTTGTACAAGCTGTTTAGCGATTCTAGATGAACGGCAGCAACCGCCATCTCTTCGTTGTACCTGTGTGTGTTGGCTACTGTTTCGGCAGAGCTGTTAATACTTTCGGCAGCTCCTTGAAAATTGCGAATGCTCGTCGAAAGACTTTCCACCAATTGGGCGTCCAATTTGGCTTCTTTCAACATGTCATCTAACTTTTGAGTTAAAATACCATGTGCGCTCGGGTTTTTCCCTTTTGCATTGCCTCCCGCCAGTTCAGGATATACTTTTGACCAATCCAAATCTTCTTCAATGGGTTCATAAAATGCAGAATAGGCAAAGATAAATGCTTCGGTCAAGAGTCCGACAGTCAACATCACCCCGCCGGTCAAGAATCCGATATGAAAGTGAAGGATCTTAAACAACGCGCCGATCAAAACAATTGACGCGCCGAGCCCATAGATCATGTTCATTATTTTTTTACTTTTTACAGATTGTGCCATATGATAAGTAATTTTAGGGTATTGTTGGTAATTTGATATTTGCTTTTTCTATTGTGCAATTTTGAGTTTATCATCATCGTTTTTTGACATTCAAATAATCTTGAACGGTACGGAAACCAATGTAACTTTTCTTAGAATCTACGTATTCGAAATCTCGTGTACTTACTTGTAAAAAATAAGCAATGTCTTTCCACGAACCACCGCGAATGATTTTTCTTTTGCTCTCTAGATCTTCAAAATTCGAATTGATTATCGAACCATTCAAAGCGCCTTTGAAGTAGGAAGTATTTGTCCATTCAGACACATTGCCTGCCATGTTGTACAATCCGTAACCATTCGGGCTGTAGGAATAGGCCTCTACGGTATACAGAGCCCCATCCAACGCATAGTCACCTCGAACAGGTTTGAAATTTGCTAAAAAGCACCCTTGATCTGTTGTTGTGTAGGGACCTCCCCAAGGATAGGTTCCATACTCGATTCCTCCTCGTGCTGCATATTCCCACTCAGCCTCTGTCGGCAGTCTGAAATCAAGCACTCTTGACGGATGTTTTTTAGAGCGCAAAAAGTCATTTTTCTTTTTTGTCTTCCAATTGCAAAAGGCGCGGGCTTGGTACCAACTCACCCCAACAACTGGATATTCTTCATAGGCTTCGTGCCAAAAATAATTGTCGTGAATGGGATCGTTGTAGGAATAACTAAAATCTTTCACCCAAACGGTGGTATCAGGATACACTCCAACGTCTTCATAAAAAACAAAATCTTGTTGTTTTCTGTTCTTGCTTTTAGCTGCTTGGATTTTATCATACCAGGAATAGCTGTACCTTAGTTTTCTCACATCTAAAAGACGTTTCTCTTCAAACATATCTTCAATCGGCAAATACATGGAATCCATCACCTCCGTATAGGCAGCATCTAGATATTCCTCTTGTTCCCAAATGATGGGCTCTCTCCAGTTCAAAACACGTCCTTCCGTCAATGCATTCACATTCCCAATTGCACCGTAATTTTCAATTCTGTACTTTTCATATTCATTGGCATAGGTCGTATCGATGTCCACAAAAGAATACCTCAATATCCCTGAATCACTTCTTTTTTCAGCACCGTCTAAAAAGTAAGCCTGGTCCTCTGCGGCATAAGCGAGTTCGGTCCGAACTATCGAATCTCTTACCCAATTCACAAATTCCATGTATTCGCTGTTGGTAATTTCAGACTCGTCCATGTAGTAATCTTTCAAAGTCACCGTACGAGGCGAAGTACTGATTCCTCCAAAAGGATCTTCATCTTGCTTTCCCATCGTAAAAGAACCCCCTGAAATGAGCACCATGCCAAACGGCTTTTCTGTGAACCACTTTCGCTTGGTTTTTTTCCCCAGTACTTCTCCTCTGTCGTTTGTCCCACAACTGATGATAATTGACAAAAGCGCTATACAGAATCCTACTTTCTTCATATTTTTAATTATTCTATAATAATGGACGTAAACCTATCATTTTTTTTGATAAAAAACAACGTTTTTACCTTGTTTCACAAGTTCTTACTTTCAAAAAAAAGAAAGAAATTTAAAGGACATTTCTTTGCAATTCAATTCAGTTTCCGAAGCGCTTTGAACCAACGCTCGGGAATATTTTGAGCGGCCGCATCTAAATAATCTTGATGGGTACAAGGTATCAACGCATGTCTTTTGTATTTATTGTCAGTTCGTGCATGAATTTCCATCCACCACCTTCCACTTTTAGGACTCTTGTAAAAATTCATGTCCCCCTCTTCGGATGGGACGATGTATTTTAAATACTTTTCTTTTGAACAGAAGGGATAATCTTTTGACCTGCAACTCACTCCCTCGATAAAGTACCAAATCATTTGGGCTATCAAATGAGCGGTCTGACCGTTTTGGTCCAAGTGGTTGTTGAATTCATAAATTCCAAAAGAAGTGACTTTGTCACTAATCCCTGCATAGCGTGCTATCGCACAGATTTCATCTCCATAAAACCCATTGGGGCTGGCGTTTTTGTTTGCAGGTGCCTCACTCATTCGGACTGCACCAATATCGATGCTCACAATATCTGCATCTCTCATGATGGGCTCAACAACTTCCAAATTCTTTGCTTCTCCCAAACGAAAGGCATCAAAAGAAAGCTTGTCAAGCAAATCAATTTCATCTTGAGAATTGAAAAATGTCTGGTAGCCAACATTGCTAAAGTTGAATAAATTGGTCGGTTCTTCCATGACGATCTTACTCAAATAAGAACTTGAACTGAGCGCATCCTCAAGGGTCCCCAAATCAAATTTTGAATCCACAGAAACCAAGTTGACCACTTGCTCTAAATGATCGTAAGCTCTGTAATTGGCGTAAGTGAGGTCTTGACCGCCACCGATTAGTATAGGAAGTGCTTCGTTTTTTACAAGTTCCGCGATGACTTCTTTGACTGCAAAATAAGTGTCTTTGACAGTATGTCCTTGTGGGACATCTCCTAAATCTACTATTTGCAGCGGCCAATTCCCAGGGTAGAGTTGGTAAAGTCCCTTTCGAATTGCATCGAGGCCGAAACCCGTCATTTCATTGTTGCCTGCCGCACGGCCTTCTTGAACGCCAAAAATTGCGAGTGTTTTCTGCTCTACTGTTGGCATGCCATCTTCCAAAGAATGGAATTTTACTGTATGTGCCAAGGAGTGTTCTGGAAAATTTGACACTTTCTCCAACAGATCGGAACCAACAGGTTTTAAAAATTCTAAACGCATACGGAGTACTGAAATTCCTTGGTCGATTGTCTTAAAAAGAATACTTTCAATGCAATCAACTTCAAATAAGTTATTTTTTCTTTTTTACTGCTTTCTTTTTCGCAGGGGCTTTTCTTGTCTTTTTCTTGGGTGCTTTTTTTTCTATAATCGCCTTTACCTCATCCAAGGTCATGTTTTTTGCATCCGTAGTTTTGGGCAATTCAATTTTAATCTTTCCCTTTAGAATATGGAAACGTCCCCATCTTGCTTTCTCCAGTCGAATGCCTTCCTCTTTCCAGTCATGGATTACCTTGTCGATTTCTTTTTGCTTCTTTGCTTCGATCAATTCGACGATGTCGTCAAAAGAAAGCGTGTCGAAATCGTATTTTTTATTGACATTGATAAACATGCCATTCCATTTGATAAAGGGGCCAAACCGACCGACTCCTTTTTGAACCGGCAACTCTTCATAAGTAGCTACAGGCGCGTCCGCTTCTTGTTTGGCGACAATCAATTCAATTGCCCTTGGCAAATCTACCTGCATTGGATTTTCTCCAGGCGTCAAAGAGACAAAAAGGGTTCCGAATTTGACGTAGGGTCCAAATCTTCCATTGGAAACGACGACTTCTTCTCCTTCATAAGCTCCCAAGCTTTTTGGCAATAAAAACAAATCAAGCGCTTCTTTCAAGCCGATGGTTCCTAAATTCTGGTCTTTTTGCAAACTTGCAAACTGCTTTTCTTCTTCTTGGGGGTCCCCGATTTGAGCGATGGGCCCAAATTTCCCCAAACGCACCAAAACTGTTTTTCCCGATTCGGGGTGCTTTCCTAAAATACGCTCTCCACTTTCTCTTTCGGCGTTTTCAGACACGTCTTTTACCGTTGGATGAAAATCTTCGTAAAATTCTTCGATCATGCGGGTCCAATTTGCTGCACCTTCAGAAATATCGTCAAAATCTGCTTCTACCTTTGCGGTAAAACCAAAGTCCAAAATCGTTGAAAAATTGGCAACTAAAAAGTCGTTGACAATATTTCCAATGTCCGTTGGGACCAATTTTCCTTTGTCAGAACCTACTTTTTCTATCAGCGTATTGGAACTGACAGTTGCATTTTTCAATAAAAATTGTTCGTACTTCCGCTCCACGCCTTCAACCTGTCCTTTTTCGACATAACCCCTTCTTTGAACTGTAGAGATGGTGGGTGCATAGGTAGAGGGGCGTCCGATACCCAATTCTTCCAATTGTTTGACCAAGGCGGCTTCTGTGAATCGGTAGGGCGGCTTTGTAAATCGTTCTGTAGCAGTAATGAAGTTGTAGGCCAACTGTTCTCCCACTGTCAATCGTGGCAACATACCAGACTGCTCTTCTTCTTCGTTGTCGTTTCCTTCAAGGTACACTTTTAGAAACCCATCGAATTTGACCATCTCTCCATTGGCAGTAAAAATTTTATCACTTTTGGTATTGGCAATTTTTACATTGGTGCGCTCCAACTGCGCGTCGCTCATTTGAGAAGCCAAGGTTCGTTTCCAAATCAAATCGTACAAGCGATCTTGGTCGTACTCCACATTTACGGAGTGGCGTTTCATATCCGTCGGGCGAATCGCCTCGTGGGCTTCTTGTGCTCCTTTAGATTTGGCTTTAAAGACGCGCGGCTTGCTGTAGGCAGGTCCGTAAAAGTTGGCAATCTCCTCGGCGGCTTCTTTTCTTGCGTCTTCTGAGAGATTTAGACTGTCTGTCCTCATGTAGGTGATCAATCCCGCTTCGTACAAACGCTGTGCAACTTGCATGGTTCGAGAAACAGAAAAGCCTAGTTTACGAGAAGCCTCTTGCTGCAAAGTCGAGGTGGTAAAGGGCGGTGCTGGAGATTTTTTTGCGGGTTTCTTTTGCAGGTCAGCGATGTCAAAAGTAGCTGTAGCAACCGCGTTTAAAAAAGTCTGGGCTTCTTCTTTGGAGTCAAAAGATTTCGGGATGGTAGCTTTGAACGCCTTGCCTTCAGCATTCGCAAATTCAGCAACAACTTTGTAATGAGCAACACTTTGGTACTCCTGAATGCTTCGCTCTCGCTCAACTATCAGACGCACTGCTACTGACTGCACACGTCCTGCAGAAAGACCTCCTTTGACTTTTCTCCACAATACAGGCGACAATTCATAACCCACCAAGCGGTCTAAAACCCTGCGGGCTTGTTGCGCATTGACCATGTTGTAATTGATGTCTCTGGGATTTTCAACGGCTTTTAAAATCGCCTTCTTTGTGATTTCGTGAAAAACAATCCGTTTCGTGTGCTCACTAGACAATTTCAACTGTTCTTTCAAATGCCAAGCAATGGCTTCTCCTTCTCGATCTTCATCACTTGCAAGCCATACTGTATCTGCTTTCTTGGCAAGAGACTTGAGTTTTCGAACCACCGCCTTTTTGTCTTCAGAAACAATGTAACTCGGTTTGAAATCTCCGGACACATCGATCCCCAACTCACTGGATGGCAGGTCTGCTATATGCCCAAAGCTGGACTCCACTTGAAAGTCCTTCCCTAAGAATTTTTCTATTGTTTTTGCTTTAGCTGGGGACTCAACAATCACTAAATTTTTTGCCATATTATGGATCTCTATAATAGTTTAGACTTTAAAATGAGGACTTCTAAAAATCTTTACTTGTTTTGATATTTAGGGTTTTTAACACTCGTAATTGATTGCAAAAGTAGAGAGAATTTTTAAAAAAAAATTTTTTAGTTCTTTTAAAATTTCAAAACAGGGCGATTTTAACAATATATTTCTCTGACAAAATGTCACGATTTGTATTTTTGATTGTATATTTGTAGACCAATTTTTCAAACTGATGGAGACCGAAAAAACAATAGATGCGAACAAACAAGGGCACCCCTTGTTGACGGATAAAATCAAAGGAAACACCAAAAAACTATA